>JANLQP010000215.1:0-24088 GCA_031367895.1 Hyphomicrobiales bacterium | reverse complement strand
TCGTGCGGCAGGGCGGCCTTGCCGCATCGACTACAAGAGGTTCCCGGCGGTTACGCCGCCCTGCGCCTGGAATTGACGCAAAACCTCGAGTGCTGGGCACTGCGGGGAGCAAGGTCGTCAGTCGTCAGTCGTCAGTCGTGAGCTGGTGAATGCGTGAATTCGTGACGCTGGGATCATCACTCACGAACTCCCGCACTCACGCACTCCCGCATTTCAGACTCGTTGCCGCCCCTCACCCCAACGCTCTCCCTTTTGTCTGCCCCGAAACGGGGAGAGGGTTGGGGGTGAGGGGGACGCGGCGGGATCGACAGCACCGCGGCCAATCGGTAACTGTCGCCAATTGACCCCATATGACCGGGTCCCCCATAGCTCCGGAACCCCCGCCCATGTCACCCCTCCTCGACGGCCTGCGCATCATCGAAGGCTCGGCGTTCGTCGCCGCGCCGCTCGGCGGCATGACGCTCGCGGCACTCGGCGCCGACGTCATCCGCTTCGACGACATCGCCGGCGGACTCGACGCCAACCGCTGGCCGGTGACGGCTGCGGGGCGCAGCATCTATTGGGCGAGCCTCAACAAGGGCAAGCGCTCGTTCGCGGTGGATTTGCGCAAACCGGAGGGCCGCGAGCTGATCCAGGCGCTGATCACCGCTCCTGGCGCCGACGCCGGCATCTTCTCGACCAATCTGCCGGCGAAAGGTTGGCTTTCGCATGAGCAGCTGAGCGGCAAGCGCGCCGATCTGATCTCGCTCAATATCTTGGGTGCGCGGGATGGCTCGGCGCAGGTCGACTACACCGTCAACGCGGTGACGGGCTTCCCGATGATCACGGGGCCGGTCGGGCATCGTGGCCCGGTAAACCAGGTGCTGCCGGCCTGGGACATCGCGACGGGCTATGCCGCGGCGCTGGCGCTGCTGGCGGCGGAGCGGCACCGGTCGCGCACCGGACGTGGACAGGTTGTCAAGGTGGCGCTGCAGGATGTGGCGCTGGCGGCGACTGCCGCGCTCGGCATCTTCGGCGAGGCCGAGATCAACAAGGTCGATCGCCCGCGGTTCGGCAACGAGGTGTTCGGCACCTTCGCGCGGGATTTCGTGACGAAGGACGGCCGCACCATCATGATCTGCGTGTTCACGGGCCGGCAGCTGGATGCGCTGGCCGAGGCCGGCGGATTGGTGATGGCGTTTGCGGCGATAGAAAAGACACAAAGCCTAGACCTCAAGGACGAGGCGCACCGCTGGCTGGCACGCAAGGAATTGGCCGCAGCGATCGAAGCTTGGATCGGCGCGATGACGTTTGCGGACGTGTCGGAGAGGCTGACCAAGGCCGGTGCGCTGTGGTCGCCCTACGTCTCGCCGCGCGAGATGGTGGCGGGGCATCCGCTTGTGACGCAGAACCCGCTGTTCCAGCGTGTCCAGCAGCCTGATATCGGCGAGCTCTGGTCAGTCGCCTCGCCGTTTGACTTCGGCGATGCGGCGCGGCTGCCGGCGAAACCGGCGCCGTTGCTCGGCCAGCACACCGACGAGATTCTGACCGGCATTCTCAAGCTGTCGTCGGGCCAGATCGGCCAGCTGCACGACGCCAAAGTGGTGGCGGGACCGGCACGGGCGTGAGCGCGACTACCGGCAGCGCGGCGCGCCCTCGCAGGTGCAGCCACGGGCGCAGCGCCGGATCAGTTGTTCGCAGCCGCTCGCTTGCGACCAGCGGCCGGTCGTGATGATCAGGATCTTGTTGGCGCAGCGGCATCCGGCGTTGCAACGCGGCCAAGCCTGCGGCGTTTCTCCGTGGCCGCGTCCAGCCGTGTCGATGCAGCGATCACCGGCACAGGTGCCGATGCACGGCTGACGCCTTTCCTCGACGGTTCGGCAGGTGCCGGTACACATGCTGCGCGCAGTTACGAGGGCGTTGCCAGAGCAATACGTCCGCGTCCGCCCGCCGTCGGCGCATTGCGCGTCGGCGGTGCACGATTGGGCCTGGACCGGCACCGAGCCCGTGCTCAGGAGGCCTACCAGAACCAAACCGACCAAATAAACTGACACGCGCGACCACATTGCGTCACCTGTCGATGCACCACACTTGGCAACGCACCGCCCGGACACAAAGTTCCCCAGTTGCGAACTTCACCCCAGCGGCACGCGGACGGCGATGGCGGCGCTCGCAATCACGGCTGGGTCGTTATTTTCGCTATCCGGTACGTCGAGGCCGCCTTTCACGCACGTCACCGTGACGTTGCCGACCGGCAGCGAGGCCTTGACCTTCTCGATGTCGACCTTCTCCGGCCGCTGCACGCCGATCGTCACTTCGACGTCGATCTGTTTCTTGTCGATCTTGAGCGTGCGGATGAAGGCCAGCGACGAATGATGCAGCGCATCCTGCACCGCGCGCAGCGCCGCTTTCGTGTAATCCGAGCCGTGCAGGTCGTTGCCGGTGCCAAGCTCGAGAATGACGCGTTTTTTCTTTTGCATCGGTGCCTCCCTCATGCCATGTCGAGCGAGACGACGGCGCAGGCGTTCGCGATCAACGTGCCGTCGGTGTCCTCGTCGTTGCGGATCTCGAGGCCGCCTTCGACCACCTCGACCGTGCCGCGGCCGTAGGGCAGCACTGCCAGAACTTGCGCCTTGTCGACCGTCTCGGGCCGGGGCACGCCGATGTGCACGGCGACGTGCATCGCTTCCAGCGGCTGGCCCATGACGGTCGCGATCGACAGCGCGTTGTGCCAGAGCGCGTCGCGCAGTGCGCGGACCGCGGCTTTCGTCGAGTCTGTGCCGCGGATGTCGGTCCCCATGCCGATCTCGAGGACCATGCGTTTCAATGCCATCGGGTCTGCCTTCTGCTGAGCTGGCGGTCGGGTGTCGGGGCGAGGATAGCCGCAATCACGGCGCGCGCAAAATCCGGAAGCCCATCGTGCGCGGAAGGGCGATCGTCGCGCCGCGCATTCCTTGCAGCGCGGCAGTCATGCTACGCAGGAGACCAGAACAACTCCAGCCCGCGAAAGCAACCGCCATGGCCACTTGGACCGAGCCCTTCGTTCCCGTAACTGACGGCGCACCGTGGGCGACGGTTCCGCCCGACGTGGCCGGCTTCGACGCTGCCAAGCTTAAAGCTGCTGCCGACTTTGCCATTGCTGCTGAAAGCAAGTGGCCGCGGAGCTTCTACTATCCGGACGGCCGCTATGTCGGCATCGTCGAGTGGAACGAGATCGGGCCGTGGAGTGAGATCACGGGGCCGGTAAAGCCGCGCGGTGGGCCATCGGGTCTCGTGCTGCGAGGTGGTCGCATCGCCGCCGAGTGGGGTGACACAACGGTCACCGACATGACCTTCAGCGTCGCGAAAAGCTATCTCGCGATTCTTGCGGGTCTCGCGGTCGCCGACGGCCTGATCAAGAGCATCGAGGAGCCGGTCGGCGCCACGGTGAAGGGCCCGTGGTTCGAGAGCCCGCACAACGCGCAGATCACGTGGCGGCATTTGCTGCAGCAATCGAGCGAGTGGCAGGGCGAGATCTGGGGCAAGTCGGATCAGGTCGATCACAACAGGCAGATCACCGGCGGCGACAACAGCCGCAAGGGCCACAAACGCGCGTTGCAGGCGCCGGGCACGTTCTACGAATACAACGATGTGCGTGTGAACGTGTTGGCCTATTCTCTGCTGCAGCGGTTCGGCCGGGCGCTGCCGGCGGTGCTGCGCGAACGCGTCATGGACCCGATCGGCGCTTCGAAGACATGGGAATGGCACGGCTACGCGAACTCTTTCGTCGAAACCGGTGGCAAACGCGTGCCGTCGGTGTCGGGCGGCGCACACTGGGGCGGCGGCATGTTCATCTCGGCACGCGATCATGCGCGGATCGGGTTGCTGATCGCACGGCGCGGTGCGTGGGGCGGTCGCCAGATCCTGCCCGCCTCCTGGGTCGACGCGATGCTGACGCCGTCGCCGACGAACGACAGCTACGGCCTGATGTGGTGGCTCAATCGTGGGGCATCGCGGCAGAAGCAAGCGCCTGAAACGAGTGTGTATGCGCTGGGTGCGGGCAACAACATCATCTGGGTCGACCGCGAGAACGACCTCGTTACGGTGCTGCGCTGGATCGACAAGGCCAAGTTCGGCGGCTTCGTCGAGCATCTGATGGCGGCGGTGAAGTGAGGCAGCAGGCAGCCTGCAGCACAGTAACGAGCTTCGGACGTACAACAAGCGGCAAGCGGCAAGCGGAAATGACAGTCAGCATTCCCTCACAGGTTCCGTGGGCCAGCGATTTCCTGAGCCTTTCGCAGCGATACGGCAAGCGCGTCGCGGTCGTCGATCGCGACGGGGCGACAACCTATGCCGACTTGTTTGCACATGCAGCGGGCATCGGCAATGCGGTCCTGGCGGCCAGCGCCAAGGCGTGCGAGCCGGTCGGCACGTTGCTGCCGAACGGACGCGCGGCAGTTGCGGCGAGCTACGGCGTCACGGTTTCTGGCGCCGCCGAAGCACGGCTCAACACGGCGCTGGCGGAAGCCGAGTTGGCGCATTGCCTGAAGACTGCCGGTATCCGGATTGTCGTCACCGATCGTGAGCGCGCAGCGCTCGTCGGCCGGCTTGGCGCCAAGGCCGTGATCGCCGAGGATGCCGGGCGGACCGATCTCGCGCAATGCCGATTCGAGGCGCCAGCTGCCGACGGCTGGGGTCGCGTTGGCTTCACGTCGGGTACGACAGGCGCACCGAAGGGCATCGTGCATTCGCAGGGTGGCCGTTGGCTCGCCAACGTGCTGCTGCGCGCGACGCTGCCCAAAACACCGGGCGCCGGCGACAACGTGCTGCTGATGACGCCGTTCTCGCATGGCGCGGCGCTGATGACGTACGCGTTCCTCGACACTGGCGCAGCGGTGACGCTGCTCAACGGCGTCGATCCGGCAGTGGCGCTGCCGATGATCGAGACCGGCTCGGTCAATCAGATGTTCGCGCCGCCAACGGTGCTGGCGAAGCTGCTTTCGGCAACCGGCGGTCGCACGTATCGGGGATTGGCCGCGATCTACACGGGCACGGCGCCGCTGTCGGGCGCGCTCTACGCGCAAGCGCGGCGCACGTTCGGGCCGGTAATCCGCATCACGTACGGCAAGTCGGAGATCTGGAACCCGATCACGGTACTGGCACCCGACGAGGCCGAGGCTTGGTACGCTGGGGATGGCGAGCCGTCTACGAGCTGCGTCGGCTGGCCGGCATCGGGTGTCGAGATCCGTATCGACAAGCTCGCAGCAGAGCCAGGCGAGGGTAGCACTGCGAGCGAAACGAACGCAGGCCACCGCGACATCGGCGAGGTGAAGCTGCGCTCCCGGCACATGTTCCTCGGACACGCCGTTGACGGCCGCTTCGTGCCGGAGAACGAGGACGGCTTCCACGCCACCGGCGATCTCGGCTTCATCGACGAACGGGGGCGGCTGCAACTGGTTGGCCGCGCTGCCGACGTGATGAAGAGCGGCGGCTACAAGGTGCTGCCCGAAGAGGTGGAGGCGGAGTTGCGCCCGTCAGCGTTACCCGCCGAGATCGCGGTCATCAGCCTGCCGTCGATCTACTGGGGCGAGATCGTAACGCTGGTGGTGGCCGGCACCGGCGATCCGCCGGATCTGACCCAAGCCATCGGCCGCATGACCGCCTACAAACGCCCGCGGCTGATAGCAATGCTGGACGCCGTCCCGCGCAATTCGATCGGCAAGATCGTGCGCCGCCGCGCGCGTGAACTGGTGCTCGAGAAATACGCACTAGAGGACGGCCCACGTCCGCGCCTCATCGCAAAGTCTTGAACGCAGGGCGCTCCGTCAACTCCGCCCGGGCATATTGGCCAGAAGCGCCGCGCGGACATGGCGGATGGCTGCGTCGTCGGCTTTGTCCTTGCGCTGGACGAGCAGCAGTGAACGGCTGATCGGCGGATCGAGCGGCCGCACGAGAAGCCGGCCAGCCTCGCCGTCGTCACCGATCGCGATCATCGGCACCAACGACGCGCCGAGGCCAGCACCGACGACGCTTTTGATGCCCGCCACGTTGTCCAACTCCATAATCGGCCGTGGCACCGGGCCATCGACGCCAATCCACTCCTCCACCAGATGCCGCAAGGCCGAGCGTGGATGGCCGAGAATGAGCGGCCATCGCTTCAGGTACGCCGGCGTGATGGCATCGGGAATATCGTCGGCGTCTGCCGGCCAGATCGCCATCAGGCTGTCGATGCCAACCTCCGTAACGACGACCGATTTGTCGTTGATCGGCCCGGTGCACAGGCCTAGATCCAGCTCGTTGTCGCGTACGCCTTGCAGGGTATTCTCTGAAAAGCGCGTCCGGATCGAGAGTTCCAGCGAGGGAACCGTTCGTTTCAACGCGCGGATGACCGGCGGCATGAGGTAGATCAGCACGGTCATGCTCATGCCTATGCGCACCTGGCCGACGAAGCCGTCGACGTAGCGCCGCATGATACGGTGCGCCTCGTCCGACTGGTCCAACAGGCGCTGGCCGATGGCCGCAAGTTCTGTTCCAGCTGCTGTCGCTGTGACGCGGCGGCCGACCCGGTCGACGAGCTTGACCTTGAAGCGGATCTCCAGCTCTTGCAGATGCAGAGAAACCGCCGGCTGCGTGAGATTCAACTCATGCGCCGCCGATGTGAAGCTGCCGCAAGCGATCACTTCGATCAACGAGCGGATCTGATCCAGATTGAGCTGACGCATCGATAAATAAATCTCATGGTGGCAATAAGAAAAGACGCGGTTGTCAAAAACGCATTTACAAGGCGTTTGTGGTTAGACTTTGGTCTAATAGTGCGACGGACGTTCGTCGAATTCGAGGGGGTCGTCAACCGGGTCGTCAACCGGGTCGTCAACCCCGCCGCGCGTACGCCTCGATGGCCGCACGGGTTTTCGGATCGAACAGCCCGCTGATGCGGCCGCCGTAGAGCCCGTCGGCCGCGAGGCGGTGCTGGACTGCCTTGCGGGTTTCCACGCTCCAGGCTTCCGGCCGCTGCAACAAGTCGATGCGTGCGTCTTTGTGGCCGCCCTTGAAGGCTGCGAGCAGGTACTCGGCCGCCGCCGTCGGATCGCGTCCAACACCGCGGCCCTCGTCGAACAGAAACGCCAATTCGCGCAGTGCCCCGATATGGCCAGCCTCGATGGCGGCCTTCAGCAGGGTCACCGCCTCGCCAAAGTCACGCTCGCCGCCCTCGCCACGGATGTGCATCAGCGCCATATTATACGCGGCGCGTGGATTGCCGGCGGTGGCCGCTTTGGCGTACCAGGCGCGCGCTTCGCTGCTGTCGCGGACCACGCCTTTGCCCTGCTGATAGAGATACGCGAGGCTCGTCATGCCGTGATTTTCGCCGGCCTCAGCCGCAAGGCGATAGAGGCGCAGCGCCTCGGCTAGGTCCATCTGCACACCTTCGGCGAACTCGTACATGGTGCCAAGCGAGGCCATGGCCGGTGCGTGCCCGGCATCGGCGGCTTTGCGGTACCACAGGCCGGCCTCGACGATATTGCGCTCGATGCCTCGGCCACGGTCGTAAGCGCGTGCCACCTGATGCATCGCCGCCGGCAGCCCACGGGTGGCCGCCGCACGAAAGAGACGGAAGGCCTCGGTATCGGCTTCCGGCGTGCCGCGCGCAGCAAGTTGCAACGCTTCTGCGAGCAACGTTTCAGCCTCTGGATCGGGCGCGTTGGCGCCAAAGACGCTGCCGATCCAGCCGGCGACGGAGCCGTCATTGCTGCTGGCCTGCGGCACTGCGCCACGATCGAGCCGGGCGCGGACGACATCGGCGAAGAGGCCGCCTGGGTAGCTCGCCAGATGGCGGCGCAACGTCTCCGGGTCGCGGTTGTCCTTGATGCGGTCCCAGGCCTTGATCTCGGCGATCTGCAGGTCGGAAAGTCCGCCCATATCGAACGGACGCAGGCTCTTTTCCGGTTCCGCCGTCTTGGGCAGGAAGAAGAACTCAGCCGTCAGCGAGGAATGCTCCCACGGCGTCTGTCTATTGGCGGTGGCGGCCAGGACTTGCCGGCGGGTGCGCCGGAATACCTCTTCGAGCACAATGCCGGGTTGCGCAATCGATTGCGCGAGCGCGCCGCTGTAAGGGCTGTTCTGGCCGTCGCCGTCGAGCGCCACCTGGCCCGGCGCGGTCGCGTACGCGATGATCGTACCGGTCGGCGCGTTGACCTGCGCGAGGCCACCGGCGGCAAAACCGCGCACCACGCTTTCGAACGGGTTGTTGCGGCAGGCATCGAGGATGACGATGTTGATACGGCTCTCGCTTCGCGCCATGGTGCGAAGGATCTCGCTCAGGTTGACGCCCTCGACGGGCACCTCCTGTTCGTCCTTGATGTCGGCGCCGATGGGAATGAGGAAGTTCTCGCCGCCGACCTGGACCCCGTGACCTGCATAGTAAAGGACGCCGACGCTGTCGGTGCCGCGCAGCTTGCGGCCGAACTCGACGACGGCGCGGCGCATCGTTTGTTGGTCGGCATCGACGAGCTTCGTGACTGTGAAGCCGGTGGATTTCAGGGCCTTGCTGATCAGCTCGGCGTCATGGCGTGGATTGGCGAGCGCACCGACCGCATAAGCCGAGTTGCCGATGACGAGCGCGAGGCGGTTCTCGGCGTGGGCGTGGCCGGCACTGCAGACCGAGATGGCGCAAAGCATAGCCATGAGCGCGAGCACGAGGCCCGGCCGCACAAGCCGCCATGCATAGGAAACCGCCGCCATCTGCCGTGCTGCCGCCTCTTGCGCTCGCAGATCGTGCGAGCCCGACACGCAAACAATAGGGCTTTGCGGGGTCGATGGCCGGGACCGGCATGTGATTGTCCACGGAAAACTCTGGCGATCCACAGCCAGGAGTTTCAGCCGGGAGTTTCAGCCGCGCCTGAGCACATGGTTCGCACTGGCAGCAGTCGGCACTGGCATTCGCCGGCGCGGCCGATATGCTGCACGCCATGATGGACGCCGAGACACGCGACGATCTGCTGGCCGTGCTCGCTTGGTGGCGGAGCGCGGGCGTCGACGTCGCACTGAGCGAAACCGCGATCGACTGGAGTTCGAGGCCGGAAGCGGCACCGGGCTCGGGCTTCGAGTGGCCCGAGGCGCCACAGGCAATTGCACAACCAGCAGGCGCTGGCGTCGCACCTCTGAGGACCCCGCCAGCGCAGCGGCCGGCGCCGGGGCAACCACGCTCGGCGCCCGAGGTTCGCCGGCAGCCGTCACCGGCCTCGACGGTCGGCCCTTGGCAGCCAACGCCTGCGCCGATGCGTCCAGCCGCCCTGGCGCCAGTGCCGTCGCCTTCCGCCAGGCCAGTACCGTCGGCCGATGCGCGCCGGTACACGGCAACGCCGCCTGACGCAGCAACGATGGCCG
The DNA here is from genome assembly GCA_031367895.1 of Hyphomicrobiales bacterium. Taxonomy (GTDB): domain Bacteria; phylum Pseudomonadota; class Alphaproteobacteria; order Rhizobiales; family Hyphomicrobiaceae. Next base: position 14,746 of record JANLQP010000215.1, on the reverse strand, counting down.
CCCGCGAGGCCGCACGCAAAGCCGCGACACTCGAGGCCCTCGAAGCCGCACTCAAGGGCTTCGACGGCTGCGGCTTGAAGGCAACCGCCAAGAACCTCTGCTTCTATCGCGGCACTCCTCAGGCACGGCTGATGATCATCGGCGAGGCTCCCGGCAGCGACGAGGACCGCGCCGGCAAACCGTTCGTCGGCCCGTCCGGCAAGCTGCTCGACAAGATGCTGGCCGCCATCGGGCTCAGCGAAGCGGACGTGCACATCACCAATACGGTCTATTGGCGCCCGCCCGGCAACCGCACGCCGACGCCGCAGGAGGTTGTCATCTGCCGGCCGTTCCTCGACCGCCAGATCGAGCTGGTCGGGCCTGACGTGATCATGACACTGGGCGGCCCGGCGGTGAAGGCGCTGATCGACGTCGCCGACGGAATTCTCAAAGTGCGCGGCAAGTGGCGCGAGCTGGCGGTCGGTGGCCAGACCGTCCGCGTGATGCCGACGCTGCACCCGGCTTATCTGCTGCGGACACCCGCGGCGAAGCGCCAAGCCTGGCGCGATCTGCTCGCCATCAAGGCCGCCCTCGGCGGCGCCACCCACGTCTGAGAGGCCCCATGAAGACGCTGACCGAGCAACTGCAGCACCGTTTCGGCGACTTCACCGCGACGCCACCGCCGGAAGTCGCCGAAAACCCAACCCTCGCCCGCATGGCCGGCCGCGGCGTGGTGCGCCGCTTCAAGCCTGAGCCGGTGCCGGCGGCAGTGATCGACACGCTGTGCGCGGTCGCTCTCTCGGCGCCATCGAAAAGCGACCTGCAAGGCCGCGACATTCTGATCATCGAGGACAAGGCCACGCGCGCGCGCATCAATGAACTGCTCGCTGATCAGGACTGGATCCCGGCCGCACCGCATTTCCTGGTGTTCCTGGGTAACAATCGCCGCCAGCGGCAGGTGCACGAATGGCGCGGCCACGCCTTCGCCAACGATCACCTCGACGCCTTCTTCAACGCGGCCGTGGACGCTGGAATCGCGCTGCAAGGGTTCGTCACGGCTGCCGAGGCGGTCGGCATCGGCTGTTGCCCGGTCAGCGTCATCCGCAACCATGCGAGCGAGGTGTCGAAGCTGCTCGGGCTACCTGATCACGTGTTTCCGGTTGCCGGCATGGGTTTCGGCTGGCCCGCGATTGCTGCAAACATCAGCGCCCGGTTACCGCTCGGTGTCACCGTGCACCGCGACCGCTTCCGCGATTGCACGCGCGAAGATGTGGCGGCGTACGACAAACGGCGCAACGGCATCTTCCCCTACCGCCAACAGCGCAACGTCGCCCGCTTCGGCACCAGCCCCGATTATGGCTGGAGCGAGGAGAAGGCACGGCACTACGCAGCGCCCGAGCGGGCCGATTTCGGCGCCTTCGTCCGGGCAAAGGGGTTCAAGCTGGCTTGATTGACGCCGCAGGCACGCAGCAGCGTGTACATTCGCGGCACTCCCCTGCTGCTTTGCGCGGCAGTTTGTACGATCTCCCGGCTTGACGGGCCTTTCAGGCCGGTGGAAGTCTGAGCCGTCGCTCCGTTGTCTAGGCAGCGTCCGTAACAGGTCCGTTAGAGACCATCGAAGGGAGTTCACGCATGGATCGACGTACATTCATCAAGACTACGGCCAGCGCCGGTGCATTGGCGGCGACGGGCGGCCTCTCGGCCCCAGCCATCGCCCAGGGCGCCAAGGTGCTGAAGTTCGTGCCGCAGGCGAACCTCGCCAACTTCGATCCGATCTGGGGCACACAGTACGTCGTGCGCAATGCCTCCCAGCTCGTCTGGGACACGCTTTACGGCATGAACAGCAAGCTCGAAGCCAAGCGCCAGATGGTCGACAGCGAGGAGATGTCCGCTGACGGTCTGACCTGGACGTTCAAGCTGCGCTCCGGCCTCAAGTTCCACGACGGCGAACCGGTCCGCGCCAAGGACTGCGTCGCCAGCATCGCGCGGTGGTCGACGCGTGACGCCATGGGCCAGATGCTGAAAGCGATCCAGAAGGACCTCGTCGCCGTCGACGACACCACCTTCAAATGGGTGCTCTCGAAGCCCTATCCGAAGATCCTGCTGGCGCTGGGTAAAGTCGGCACGCCCTGCTGCTTCATCATGCCGGAGCGGATCGCCAAGACCGATCCGTTCAAGCAGATCGAGGAGTATATCGGTTCCGGCCCGATGAAGTTCGTGCGCGCCGATTGGAAGCCGGGTGCGCTGGCGGCCTTCGAAATCAATAAGGACTATGTGCCGCGCAACGAGCCGGCTGACTGGTGGTCCGGCGGCAAGCGCATGGAGTTCGATCGGGTCGAATGGATCATCATGCCGGATCCGGCGACCGCCTCGGCAGCCCTGCAGAACGGCGAGGTCGATTGGTGGGAGAGCCCGATTCCGGATCTCGTGCCGCTATTGAGGAAGAACAAGAACATCAAGGTCGAGATCGCCGATCCGCTTGGCAATATCGGTGCGTTCCGTCTCAATCACATGCACCCACCTTTCAACGATGTCCGTGTCCGCCGCGCGCTGCAGATGGCGCTCAGCCAGGAAGACTACATGCGCGCCGTCGTCGGCGACGACACCAACCTTTGGAAGAAGATTCCCGGCTTCTTCACACCGGGCACCGCGCTTTACACGGAGGAAGGTGGCGAACCGCTGAAGGGTCCGCGCAACATCGAGGCCGCCAAGAAGCTGCTGGCCGAGGCTGGCTACAGTGGCCAACCTGTCACCTGCGTCGTTGCGCAGGATCAGCCGGCATTGAAGGCGATGGGCGAGATCACCGCGGATCTTTTGAAAAAGATCGGCATGACCGTCGATTTCGTCGCGACCGACTGGGGCACCGTCGGTCAACGTCGCGCCTCGAAGAGCCCACCCGGTCAAGGCGGCTGGGGCATGTTCCACACTTGGCACGCCGGTGCCGATACCGCGAGCCCGGTCGGCTACATCGCGCTACGCGCCAACGGCGAAAAGGCCTGGTTCGGCTGGCCGGATGACGCCAACGTCGAGAAGGGCCTCAACGAGTGGTACGATGCCAAGAGTATCGACGAGGAGAAGGCGATCATCGCTCGCGTCAACAAGGCAGCGATGGAGCACGTCACCTACATCCCGACCGGGTTCTACTATGCCTATCAGGCTTGGCGCAGCAATCTCACGGGGATCGCCGATGGTCCGCTGCCCTGGTTTTGGGGCGTGAAGAAAGCCTGAAATGGATCCCCTCTCCCCATGCGTTGCACTTGCTGGGGAGAGGGAAACACGCATCAGATCACATCAACTTCTGGCTGCGGAAACTAACGTGGCCGTTGCGGCCAACGATGATGTGATCGTGAATGGTGATGCCGAGTGGCTTGGCCGCCGCGACGATCAGCTTGGTCATGTCGATATCGGCGCGCGACGGCGTCGGATCACCCGATGGGTGATTGTGGACCAGGATGATCGCTGACGCCGCGAGTTCCAGTGCCCGCTTCACGACTTCGCGGACATAGACGGGCGTGTGATCGACGGTGCCTTCGCCTTGCACCTCGTCGGCAATCAACTGGTTCTTCTTGTCGAGGAACAGGATTCGGAACGTCTCACGTGTGTCGAAGCCCTGCGCCGCCTTGCAATAGTCGATGACTTGGGTCCAGCTGCCGAGCAGCTTGCGGCCCATGATGTCGCCGCGCATCAACCGTAACGCGGCGGCGCGGATCAGCTTGATCTCCTCGACGGCACGATCCCCGATGCCCTCGATCTCGGCCAAGCGTTCGGGCGACGCATTGACGACGTCGGCGAAGGAGCCGAATTTGGCGATCAGTTTCTTGGCGAGCGGCTTGGTATCGCCGCGCGGAAAGACGCGGAACAGGATCATCTCGACCAGCTCGTAGTCCGCGATTGCGTCGTCGCCGCCTGTCTTGAAGCGTGCGCGCAAGCGCTGCCGATGGCCGAGACGGTCGTCGGGCTCGGGTGTCGCGGCGCGCTGCTCAAAAAAGCTCGTCTGCGCCGACGGCTCGTCTGGGGCCCGATCCTCGTCCTGCCGCCGCTTCGACATCATTATTCCCCGGCTGACAGATTGCAGTCCCTCGAGACCTCGAGAATCCCTGTTCGAAGGCTGGAGTCCTCGCCAGGGATTTTGCTCAGCCGGAGACTGGGGGCCATGCGCAACGCCTCAACACACCGCTTGCTCGAACAACGCTCAGGCGACCGAAAACTCAGGCCTTCCGCACGTCAAAGGGCGGGCGATGGTAGCCGGCCGGGGAGAACGTGAAGACTTCGCACCCGGCCTCGGTGACGCCGACCGTATGCTCGAACTGGGCCGACAGTTCCCTGTCACGCGTCACCGCCGTCCAGCCATCGTGCAGCACTTTCACGGTCGACTTGCCGAGGTTGATCATCGGCTCGATCGTGAAGAACATGCCGGGCTGCAGCACGGGCCCGTCTCCCTTCTCGCCGTAATGCAGGATGTTGGGCCGGTCGTGGAAGACCCGTCCGAGCCCATGCCCGCAGAAGTCGCGCACGACGCTGCAGCGCTCGAGTTCGGCGAAGGCCTGGATGGCGGCGCCGATGTGGCCGGTGGTGTGGCCGGGTTTAACGGCAGCGATGCCGCGCCGAAGCGCCTCGTAGGTGACGTCGATCAACCGTTCCGCTTTCCGCGAGATGGCGCCCACCGAATACATGCGGCTCGTGTCGCCGTGCCAGCCGTCGAGGATCAGCGTCACGTCGATGTTGACGATGTCGCCCTCACGCAGCGGTTTCGGGCCCGGGATGCCGTGACAGACGACGTGATTGACCGAGGTGCAGATCGAGCGCGGGAAACCGCGGTAGTGCAACGGTGCAGGTATAGCGCCGTGATCCATCGCGAACTCGAACACGAGATCATCGAGGCGCTCCGTGTTGACGCCCGTTCGCACGTACGGCACCAGCAGATCGAGTGCGGCGGCGGCAAGCTGACCCGCCTTGCGCATGCCGGCGAACGCGTCCGCTCCGTGCAGCGTGATCTTGCCTTCACGTTGCTGCAGCGTCTTGTTGTAATCGAGATTGGACATGCGGGCGCTTGTCTCCGGATGCAGGCCGCAAACTATTGACAGGTTTGGCGAGCGCAATCAACGCCGCGCGCAATCGCGGCTGACGTGGCGGCAGCACGCGCGTCGTCCTCAATCAGGCACAACTTGGTGGTCACATCGCCAACGGTCTGACTCCGGCACAGGAATTTCACCGCCCGCGTCCGGGTGACGTGATCGCGCGTCCGGAACGCGGCTCGTCCAGCTCCGGGCGCAGAGATCGGCTTTGCGGTTCACCGAGCGCGCGACCGTGCCCGGCATGCCATTTCGGCCCGTGATTGTGATGCTTGCAGGCGACATGCAGCGGCGTGTGGCCGGGCTCTGCGATCGCGACCGCCAGAGCGACGGCGCCAGATGCCACGGCGAACGCTGCAATGCAGCCGGCAAACATCATCGAGCGTCGCCGCATCAGGACGTGCCCTCGCCGGGCGGAACCAACAGACCCGTGACCAGCGCCCGGATCTCGTCCGGAGGCACCACGGAGGCGCGCTTGTCGAGGTCGAAGAACACCATCACGACGCTGCCTGTGCCGGCACAGGTACCGTCCTGAAAGACGCCGTGCGCCAGCTCGAACGACTTGGAACCTATGCGCGTTGCAATCGTGCCGATCTCGATGCTGCCGGGGTAATTGAGCTCGTGCAGATAATCGAGCTTGGTCGACGCCAGCACCATGTCGAGATGCCGCCCGAACGTCTTCAACTTCGGTGTGATCAGCTCGCAGCGCGCTTGCTCGAGAAAGATTGCCATCGCCGCGTTGTTCACATGGCCCAGCGGATCGAGATCGTTGTAGCGCACCGAAACGCTGTTCCACGCCCGGAAGATGGCTCGCTTTGTCAGGTCCACGTCAGATTCCGTTTTTATCTCAGAGAGTTACAACAAATATTCCAAGCCGTAAGCCAAGACTCCTGCGACGTCCATGATACTATTGTTACCGGCGAAATGCCGTCTCGTGAAATGGAGGAAACGATGAAAAAGTTGTCTGTTCTTGCCGCTTCCACTGTCGTTGCACTTGGCCTTTGCAGCGTTGCAGCCAGCGCCGGCGTGACGCCCGGCATCGGCGAAGCCGCCAAAACGGCTGCCGAAGAGAGCAAGGCCGGCGTTGTCGATCAGGTCCATTGGCGCCGCCATCACCATCGTCGCAGCGGCTTCTTTATCATCGTACCGCGCTACCGCCGATGGTAAATGCCGGGATCTGACCTCTGGTCATCTGACTAATTTCTGTTTTTTCAATGACTTGCGTATGCGTCGGGAATGCTTATGTGAAGGAACGGATCACGCAAGTCGAGAAAAACAGGAGTTCGTGATGACGAGTCTGTACTACGCTGTTGCGTCTGCAGCGATAGCGCTTTGCATCGGCGTGGGTGCCGCAAACGCTGCCGTGTCGCCCGGTATCGGGGAGGCCACGAAATCTGCTGCTGCGGAGAGTAAAGCCGCAGCGGTTGACCAGGTGAACTGGGGCTGGCGTCGGCATCGGCACCATCACCATCACCGCGGCTATGTCGTGGTCGTGCCGCGCGTTTACGGCTACCGGTCATATGGTTATGGGCGCCGTTGGTAATGCTTGACCGCAGGTGAACCGAAAGGCTGAATTTCCGGTTTGCTCAACACCTTGCAAAATCGCCCGGAATCCCTACTCTAACGGTGGTCACGCAGGTGAGAGCAATCAGGAGGTTCAGATGAAGGCAATCCTTCTCGCTACCCTTCTCGTTGGCGCGGCCGGCCTGGAGCTGGCCGCGACAACACCACTCACTGCAGCGCCGTTGTCGGCGCCTGCACCAATTGTGAGTGATGGCAGGACATTGGTTGAACAAGCGCATTGGCGCCGCCGTGGTGTCGTGTACGCAACGCCGTACTACCGGCCGTACTATTACGCGCCTTACTACTACGGCTATTCGTACTATGCGCCGCGGCGCCACTACTATCGACACTGGTGATGCCGATCGTGTGGGGGGCGTGACTTGCGCCCTTCACACGCCTTCCGCTCAGCACCTTGCGCTCAGATGACCTCGTCGGTCTTGTCGTCGGTCTCGCCGAATCTGCGAAGCGTGGCTGGCCGCGTTCCGGCGTAAAGCTTTTCGAGGCCCGGCGAAATCTTCGCGTTCTCGCGCTCGAACAGCGAGTTGCCCTCGAGATCGCTCTCGGCGATGAACGGCCCGAAATTCTCGACGTCGAGGACCCAGATTGCCTGCGCGATGCCGACCTCGTCGAGCCAGTGCGCCGCCACCACCTTCTTGATGCCGCGTCCGAGCAAGGCACCGGTGCCGTAGCCAACCGTCGTCAGATAGATGGCGCCGACCGGCACGAAGCTCTGCCTGTAGATCTCGCTCGTCATGCCGCCTTTGCCGATGATGACGTTGCAGCCGGATATGCCGAGCCAGCCGTCGATCCATTTCGCGAACCGGAACGACGCGGTTGCTGTGACGGCGCCGACTTTCAGCTCGCCGTTGGGACCGACACTGGCGGCGGGCGAGCAATGGAAACTCGCAGTACCGATGTCGGACGGCACGTTGCAGCGATCCTCGACGGCGCGCTTGTAGACCCCCTCGCGCGCCGTGTGCACCCGGCCCGACAGATAAACGACATTGCCGATCTCGATCTTGGCCAGATCCTCGCGCGATGCCGGCAGTGCCAATTGGACCGTCTTGATCTTGGACATCAGCTTATCCTCGGCTCGCGGGCGCGTCCGATCGATGCGGCGGCCTGCAAAACTATCGTTCGAGCGGTTTATAGCATCCCACCATCCCGATCGCGAGCTTGCTTCCCGCCAATTGCTTGCGATCTGCGGTCCGCTGCGGCACCTTGCAGGAGCGGCCAACCCAGCAACCGAGCGAGCTCCCATGACGAACATGACGCCCAATCTTCCCGACGTCGTCGCCGAAGTCCGCGATCTCTTCGAGCGTTACGAGCAGGCACTGTTGACCAAGAACGTCGACGTGCTCGACGCGACCTTCTGGAACAGTCCGCACACCATCCGCTATGCGTTGCACGAGAACGGCTACGGCTTCGAGGCGATCCACAAGCATCGCGTCGCGCGGCCGGCCGGTACCAACATCAAGGAGCGGCGCTTGCGGCTGGAGATCCTGACGCTCGGCCGCGATTTCGCGACGACCAATCTCGAATTCAAGGTGACGGGCCGCGAACTGATCGGGCGGCAGAGCCAGACATTGGTTCGCTTCCCTGATGTGGGCTGGAAAGTCGTCGCCGCGCATGTCTCGACCGTGAACGAGCAGCCGCTGTGGTAAGGCGTCCAACCAACCGGGACTGATGATGGCCCAACCAAAATCTGCTGCCGCGAGCGCGCCCTGCTACGTCGATCCGGCGACCGGCGCCACCTATGTGCTCGATCAGCCGCGCTGGCGCTCGGACACCGGCGGGCCGTTGATGATCAGCGATCTCGCCGGCATCGGGCGTGCTGACATCGTCACGATCCGCCGCTCGCTCTGGCGCTATGCGGCAGCGCTGCCGGTGGAGATCGCCGATCCCGTGAGCCTCGGCGAGGGTTGCACGCCGCTGGTCGAACGCCGCTGGCGCGGGGCGAGCGCGCATTTCAAGCTCGAATGGTTCGCGCCCTCCGGCAGCTTCAAGGATCGCGGCGCCAGCGTCATGATCTCGGCGCTACGGCAACAGGGGGTGAAATATCTGCTCGAGGATAGCTCCGGCAACGGTGGCGCGGCGATCGCGACCTATGCAGCCGCTGCCGGCATCCGCGCCAAGATCCTGACGCCCGCCTCGACGCAAGCGGCAAAAACCATTCAGATGCGCGCCTGCGGTGCCGAGGTGGAGCTGGTGCCGGGCACGCGGCAGAACACCGCCGAGGAAGCCGAACGCCAGGCCGCGCACATCTTCTACGCCAGCCACAACTGGCAACCGTTCTTCCTGCAAGGTACCAAGACGCTCGCTTACGAGCTGTGGGAAGATCTGGGTTTCCGGGCGCCGGACAATGTACTCATCCCCACGGGCGCGGGTAGTAATGTGCTCGGCTGTGACATCGGCTTCGGCGAGTTGCTGCGCCGGGGCGAGATCAAGCGGCTACCACGCCTTTTTGCCGTGCAACCCGAGAACTGCGCGCCGATCCACGCGAGCTTTGCGGCTGGCACGGAGGCGCGCATCGCCATCGATCCGAAGCCGACGATCGCTGAGGGCACGGCGATCGCGCATCCGGTGCGGCTGCGCGAGGTCCTGCAATCAATCAGGCGGTCGAACGGCGCAACGATCACGGTGAGCGAGGTGGAAATCATCTCGGCGCAGCGTGATCTTGCCATGCAGGTGGGGCTCTACGCCGAGCCGACATGCGCGGGCGCGGCTGCGGCACTCACCAAGCTGATCGCGGCCGGTACGATCAAGGCCAACGAGACGACGGTCGTCGTCCTCACCGGCACCGGTCTCAAGGCAACGCAGCGCATCGGCGAACTACTCGATGCGAAGGGGTGACGGTGTCGTCAACGCACCCAGCCGCTCGTCAGGAAGACCAGCCCCCAGCCCGGAAAATGCACGAGGCCGGTCAGCGAGATCGCCAGCAGGCCAAGGGCGACGATCGACAGCGTTGTCAGGTAGCGCGCCATCGACCGGCGGAATTGCGCCTTGAAGCCGAGGCTGGCGGTGCCCGAACGTTGATTGCCGCGATTGGCCCAGCGTTGCTGCGGCAGCCGCCACAGCGTGTAGAGTTTCACGGCGGCGTTGACGAGCTGGTTGAGATAGAGGCACCAGACGTAGTTGAGATCGACTCGCGGCGAATAGGCAAAGAGCACCAGCGCCAGTGCTAGCCGCGTCAGCACGACGTAGACGATATACACGGGCAGGAACGCCAGCCCGAGCTTCATGATGCCCGCGATCGCCAGCAGCGGCCCGAGCAGGGTCGTCCAGATCGCGAGCCGTTGATCGATCAGGCACCACCAGATGAACGGCGGCATCCGGAATGGGCCGAGCTTGATCGCACGCCATCCATTGCGTAGCACGTTGCCGGACCAACGCCGCAGGTTGTCGACCATCCGCTGGCGGCCGTTACCGTCGATCGTCTCGATCGTGAGGCCGCGTGCATCCGGTACGTACAGCATGCGCACGCCCGTCTGCAGCAGGCTGTACCAGGTGCTCTTGTCGTCGCCGGAGAGGAAGCGGAACGTGCCCCAGAGCCAATGCTTGAGATGATCGGACTCGACGAGCCGGATGAACTGCTCGCTGGTGATGTGCGTCGCGCGGAAAACGGAGAACCGCCCGGTCAACGTCAAGACGCGGCCGGAGAGTGCGTGCGACTGCATTGCGATGCGGCGCTGGGCAAAGCGCATCGACAGCCAGGATTGCACCCAGGCCGGGCCGATGACGTGTGCTTCCTCGTCGGTGGTGACCGCGTGCAACGTCGGGTCGGATGCGAACAACGGCAGGCATTTGACCAGGGCGTCCGGCTCCAGCACGAAATCGCCGTCCATGAAGGCGACGATGTCGTTGGAGCCGAGGCCGTCGCGGACGATGGCGCGTAAACCCAGTGCCAGCGCCACGCGCTTGCCCGGCTGTTGCTGGCGGATGATGCGCAGGTCGATGTCGAGATCTGCGCCGACGAGTTGGAAATGACGCAACAATGTTGTCTCGTCGGCTGCTTCCGCCGAGCCGAGCCAGATCACCGCCGGCCGACCGATCGTGCGGATCTCGCGGCAAAGGGCACGTACGACGGCTTCCGCGGTCTCGCGCCGCTCGCGGAACGTCGTCATCAGGATATGGACGCGGCGCGGGCGCCAGCCGCTGGCCCAGACCGCATTTGCGTCGGCACGGATGCCCGGAAAAATGCGGCGCGCGTAGATGTTGGCGCGCACGAGATGTGTCATCCACCAGAGATAGCGCCATAGGCCGATCATGCCGAGAACGGCAAGGATCGGCCCGTTGGCTGCCTCCCATACCCGGCTCGGCAGCAGCAGGCCGACCAGGCCGCATGCCAGCAAGATCAGGCCAATCGTCGCGACGGCGGCGATGCCCCATTTTCGGGGTTGTCGGCGTGCGGCGACGGTCGTGGCTCGGGGCGGCGATCCCCGCGCGAACACGGGTTCACCCTCCTGCTGCGGCATGCGCACCGATGCCGATCCGCGTTTTGATCGCCGCGACAGTCTCACTGACGCCCTTGGCGACGGCAGCCACCAGCGCGTTCGCCCACCGCCGCTGGAACTGCACCACGACCGGCATGCCGGCGCGATACTTGCTGCGATCCATCAGCAACTTCGGATCTTCGACCTGCAGCTCGACCCGCGACCATCCGAGCGTCGCACTATGCGGACCGGTGTGCGCCGTCGTGCCCCGGTCACCAGCTTGCGCCGACTCGCCCATTCGGTCGATCGACGTCACCCGCGCCTTCATGAACGTGCCCGCGCTCGGCAGATAGAGACGCGCCTGCTCGCCGAGGCCGATCCGCATCGAATCGGCGGGTGACAGCATCGCGGTCACCGTCGGCACACTGCGCTGCTCGACGACGGCGATGACGTCGCCCTTGCGAACGCTCGCCTGGTCGGCACGCGGCAGATCGACGATGATGCCGTCGAACGGCGCTCGCGCCGCGAGCCGGTCACGGTGATCGATCAATACCTTGTGTCGCTGGCGCGTGAAGCCGAGTTCCAGCTCGCCCTGGAACACGATGGCTTCGAGCGGCGTCAGCTCCACCTGTTTGCTCTCGATCGTCTTTTGGAACGACAGCAGCTTCTTGCGGGCTTCCTCGAGCCGCAGCACATTCTGGCCGGTTCGCGGCAATGCGGCGAGGCGCTTCACCTCCTGCTCGCTGGCCTGGATGCGGGCGACCATGGAATCGATTTCGAGGCGCGCGCGCTGCGCGTTCGGCGAGAGGCGTTGCCGGTCGCCAGTCGCCTGCCGCTGCAGGTTCGCGACCTTGGCCTCGCTCTCCTTGACGCTGATCTCCGCCAGCTCGATTTCGCGTTCGAGCTGATTGTCGTAGACGTAGGCAAGAACGTCGCCCGCCTGCACACTGGCACCGGAAACGTGGCCGGCACGCCGCAAATGCCCTTCGCCGAGCGCCTGGACGCGGTCGGTCGGCACGGACAGCCGCGCGCTGTCGATCTCGAAACGTACGAGATTGGAGTAGAGCAACAAGCCGATGTACCCGAGCATCATCATGCCGAGCAGCGCATAGAGCGCTGTCATGAAGCCGGCGTTTGCGGATCTTGTCGCACTGACGCCGGGACCACCGACCAGGGACTGGGACTCGAGCGGCAGGGGCGCCACCGGCACATCGATACGCTGGATCGTATCCTCTACCGGCGCCATCGAGCCACGCACCAACTCATCGAGAAAATGACAGAGCAGGCCGCGCTCACGCTCGCCGAGGTCGACGAATTCGGCCGCGAACGCCCCGAGCGCCGGGTTTCTTTCGATGATGTTGACTTTGGCCAGGAACGAGACGTCGAAACCTTGGAAAGGCAATGTCAGCTTCAAAGTCTCGACGGCGCCGGGCTCTGGCAGCGGTACCGCCACATCGGCGACGCTCAATCCGCCAAGGCTCCATTCGACCGCGCGCGTCCGCGTGCCGTTACCGAGCTCGACGAACAGCGGAGCGGTGACCGTCAGAAAGCGCCGGCGATCCGGTCTCTCCCATCGTGCCTTGACGGCCATGTGCAATAACTCCGTACGCTCTCAACTCAGGTTCCACACAATGGCAACAAGCCACCGGGGCAACTAGCCACCAGCGCGTGGTTGTCACGCCCTAAATCTATCCGCATTGACTCAGGTCAGTGATCTTTCTTCAGGGCATCCTTACTTACGTGTCCAGCCTTACGCCCAAGGCGCGCGAGGGGGATAACCTTTTCCGGTTAGCCAACTATGCGTCGACGTCATAACTAAAGTTCTTGTCACAATGATGCAATGCAAAATATGTTGTCTGTCTGCGGCTTGCAGAATCCGGCTACGAGGCCACAAGAACATTGCTCGACGATCACGAGCCGTCCGAGAGCAAGAATAAGCGTAGCCTGATCATCTGGTCTATTGCGTCTGAGTATGAGTGAGGTGCGGCGTGTCGAGTCATCCTTTGAAGGTCTTGAATGGGCCAATTGCGGCCCCCGTCGGGCTTGCGCCAGGCAAGCCGAGCCTGGCGATCAGTGTCGTCGGCCTCGGCTATGTCGGCGCAGTATCGGTCGCCTGCCTGTCACGGCTGGGGCATCGCATGATTGGCGTCGATATCGCACCCGACAAGGTGCGCCTGATCAAGCAGGGGCAGTCGCCGATCGTTGAGAAACGGCTCGGCGATCTCTTGTCGGAGGGGATCGCCGCCCGGCGCATTGATGCGACCACCGACCTTGCAAGGGCCGTGCGCGATACCGACGTGACGCTGCTCTCGGTCGGCACGCCGACCGCGGCGGGCGGCGGCTGCGATCTGACCTACGTGCAGCAGGCCAGCCGAGCGATCGGTGCAGCGCTGGCAAAAAAGGATGGCTTTCACGTCGTCGTTCTGCGCTGCTCCGTGCCGCCGGGAACGACGCTCGACGTGGTCGCGACCGAGATTTCGGCGGCGTCCGGCAAGCTGCAAGGCGTCGACTATGGCATCGCCTTCAACCCGGAGTTCCTGCGAGAGGGCGTCGCCGTCGCCGACTTCTTTGCTCCGGCGCGCACCGTGATCGGCGCCTCCGACAGGCGCACCGAGCAGATCGTCGCCAGCATCTTCGCAGAGGTTTCCGGTGAGACGCTGTTCACGACGATCGCCGTCGCCGAACTCGTCAAATACGTCGACAATATCTGGCACGCGACGAAAGTCGCCTTCGCCAACGAGGTCGGCCGTCTGTGCAAGGGGTACGCCATCGACAGCCATGACGTCATGAGCATCTTTGTCCAGGACAAGAAGCTCAACTTGTCGCCCTACTATCTGAAGCCGGGTTTCGCGTTCGGTGGCTCGTGCCTGCCCAAGGAAGTCCGCGCCGTCGCGCATCTGGCCCGCGAGCGTGGCATCGATCTGCCACTGGTCGAAAGCTTGCTGCCGTCGAACGACAGCCACGTACGGCACGTCGCGGCGCTGTTGGCGCCGTTCGCCGGCAAGCGCATCGGATTCCTTGGCCTCACGTTCAAGCCGGCCACCGACGATCTGCGCGAGAGCCCGAGCCTCGATCTGCTGGCCGCGCTGCACCAGACGGGATGGACCGTTTCGGCCTACGACGGCAACGTCAAACGCGATGACCGGCTGGCAGGCAAGCTCGCCGCCGCCGGGCACGCGCGGCCACAGCTCGGGTCCTTCCTCGAGGTGCTGCCGGCATTGCTGACTGATGACGCTGAAAGCCTCGTCGCCGGCGCCGAAGTGATCGTCGTCTCGCATGCGATCGACGAGTTCCGCCACGCCGTCGCGGGCCGGCCGTACGGCATCCACGTGCTCGATCTGGCGCGGTTGCATCGCAACCTTCCAGACGACGCGACCTACGACGGCGTCGCCTGGTAGGCGGCAGGCTGCCTGCTTGATGCCGCCAATGGCCATGCGCAGCTTCCGCCAGAACCTGTGGCTCGCGTACGGATACAACGCGCTCTGCATTCCGATAGCGGCAGATTTGCTCATTCCGCTGTTCGGCATCCTGCTGTCGCCGATCTGGCCTCCGCCGCCGTGAGCCTCTCCTCCGTCTCCGGCATCGCCAACGCGCTGCGGCTCGCGCGGGTGCGGTTGTAGGGCGGGGGCATGTTGCCCATTGAACTGTTGCGTCCTGGATCGTGTCGACCACAGCGCACTCCGACACTGTCTGTGTGCG
>JANLQP010000202.1:0-8208 GCA_031367895.1 Hyphomicrobiales bacterium | reverse complement strand
GTGCGGATGAACACCACGATGGTGCCGGCCAGACTTTGCTGCCCGCGCAGTTTCTGCGCAGCACGACTGACGAACTCGCTTACCGCGGTGGTCAGCTCTTTGCCTCGGGTCACTGCGGCACCGAACGACCGGCTGACCATGATCTGCTGCTTCGCGGCCGGCTCGTCATCGAACGCGATGCACGGCGTGCCCTGCAGCTCGCGCAACGTCTTTTCCAGAACCACCGAAAACCGGCTGCGGACCGACGCGGCGTCGAGCCGCACCAGGTCGAGTACGGTGGCCACGCCGGCGTCGACGAGCTGCGCGCCGATACGTCGGCCGACGCCCCACACCTCGCCGACCGCCGTTGCTGCGAACACGGCGTCACGCTCGTCGCGATTGAGAGCACCGAGGTGGCAGACCTGGGCGAACTTGGCGGGATAGCTGCCAGGCTTGCATTCGGCGGCCTTGGCGACGTGATTGGCGAGCTTGGCGAGGGTCTTCGTCGGCCCGATGCCGACACCGCAGGGGATGCCGACCCACTGCAGGACTCAAAATCGGGCCCAAATGCAATCCGAAAATGCACCGATGACGGCTTTGACGTTGGCTTGCACAATGCCAGCATGCTCGATACGCAGCTGCCCAAAGCCGAAGATCTGAAGGGTCTGAGCCCCGCTGAATTGACGGGGCTGGCCACGCAGATGCTGACCCACATCGCCGCGCAGTCCAAGCACATCGATGCGCTGGACAAGCGGGTCGGCTCGCAGGCCCAAGGCATCAAGTGGCGCGACGCCAAGATCGAGAGCATCACGTTCCAGCTTGCCAAGCTCAGGGCCTGGCGGTTCGGTGCCAAGACCGAGCGCATGAACGCCGAGCAGCGCGAGATCTTCGAGGAGACCTTCGCCGCCGACCATGCGAGCCTGCAAGCCCAACTCGCTGCCCTGCAGAGCAGTACCCCGAACGGATCCCCAGGCGCTGGCGCACCCGAGGACATGAAGCGCCGCCAGCCCAAGCGCGAGGCACTGCCGGCACACCTGCCGCGCGTGGACCAGCGCATCGAACCTGAAGACACCCACTGCCCGACGCCCGAGTGCGGCAAGCCGGCAATAGCGGTCGCTCGCGAGGGCCTACCCGCTCCGAGACGAAGACCGCAGTTGAACGGAAAGTACCCGGGTTACTCGGGAGGATCGACATCGTCGCGCCTCTCCATACCCCCTAATTTGAACAATGGACTGCCCTACTCGAATGACCGAAACCGATGAATACTGAGCCCAGGAGACGAGCGCAAAGCTCTAGTCAGGTTGTCGATATCCCGATCGCCAGCTGAGGGAGCCGGGCACTGCAATCATGGAGGAACGTTGATGGACGAATTTCGCGCCTTCGATCCCGATTCCTGGGGTCGAACCGTGACCTGGTCCAGGTCCGGAATGGGCACGACGCCATGAACTTCGTCGACTACACGCTGGTCCGTCTGGCGGACCCGCTGTTGCGACCATCGGTCTTCGACCAGGCTGCGCTTCAACAACTGCTCTCGGCGGCCTACGACACCGATGCGCTCGCATCCGAGGGCCCGTACCAGGCTCTCTTCGAACGCTTCTCGGTCGGGCTGTCGATACAGCGCCGGACGTCGATCGAGGGGCGCTGGGGTGAAGTCAGCGATCCCGAGCGTCAACGCGCCTCGCTGCACTTCGACTCGGCCGACAGCGCTTCGACGCTTCACGTGGAAGCGCTGTGGCAAGGGTCGATCGTTGCCAACATCGGTGCGGCACGATCCCGTGTCGAGTCCGTCGCCACCACCTGGCCGAGCACCGAGGGCATCGACACCGAGATTGTCGCCGCGCTTGGTGCCTTGCCGGCAGCGGCTGCCGATCTCGAGACCGAGCGCCGCGATCGACTGCTGGCGCGCTGGCGAGCCGGCGCACTGCAACCCGATGGGCTGACGGATGCCGCGTTCGCTGACTGGGTCCGATCGGTCGGCGCTTCGAGCGTCTCGGAGCTGATGACGCTGTGGCCGGGCATCGTTGCCGCCGGTGTCGTGAAGGTCGGCTTCTCGCCGGGCGTGGCTGCCACGCCCTCGCCGCAGTCACTGCCGATCGCCGTGGCGATCCTGGTGCGCGACCAGCCGATCGATCTCGACCGCATGCTCTCCGACAGCCACCAGGTGCGTGAGACCTTGCTTGCACGCGGCATCGAGCAGGCCTCCGATTTTGGATTCGCGAGCCGCTCGCAAGTTGTCGTCGCGTGGATCATCCCGACCGCCGTCTTCGACGATGCCGACTGGCCCGGCGGCGATGCGGCGGATAGCGCCGAGACCAAGAACCTCAAGAGAAGAACCGCAGCCCAGCTTTGGCTGGCATCGGAAGCGATCGGCCTGCTCTCGCCGCCGCCGCGCCCGGCCTAGGCACCTAGGCCTTCATCGCACCGCGCAACAGCGCACAGGAGAAATTGACCATGGCGAACGTAGCCGCTGCCTTTCCTTTCGTGACGGTCGCCATCGACACGTCGGCGCTGCAACCCGTCGCACAGCGATCGCCGGGCGTGATCGCGGTGGCCGGGGCCTCCGGCGCCGGATCGGCCGCGGTCGATGCGCCCACCGTGGTCGAGTCGGCCGCAGACGTGGTGGCCGCATTCGGCGCCGGCACGCCGCTGACGACCTCGCTCAATCTGGCGCTGCTGCAGGATCCGAAGCCGTCGAAGATCTACGGCGTCAAGATGGGCGGCGCCGCGGCCGATGCCGACGTCAAGTCCGCGCTCGACGCCTTGCTCGCAGTCGACGATGTCGACTTCGTCTCGCTCGCGCGGATCAGCGATGCGGCGCGGCTTCTGAACCTCAAACAGCACGTCGAACTGGCGTCGGCGGCCGGCAACAAGCGCATCGGCGTCGCGATGGTCGACCCGGCAACGGCCAAGTCGCCGACCTACGCGCAAGAAGTGTTCGACGGGCTGCATCCGGCCGCCGGCAACGACCTGATGTCGACGGTCAGCCGCATGGTCATCGTCGCGGCCAGAGGCGCGACGACGGATGACGGCACCAACGCCGATGTCGCGACCGCGGCGATGTCGGCGATGGCGGGCTACGCGCCGTCGACCTCAATTGTGCTGAAACGCGTGCGAGGCTTCTCGGTCGCGCCGGTCTCGCAATACACCTCGACCGAGATCAAGGCGCTGTCCGAGTTCAACATCATTCCGCTGATCCAGCCGGCCCTGCTCGTCGGCGGCGGCATCGTCTTCGGCGAAGGCCGCTGCTTCACCAGCGATGCCAGCCTGCTGTATGTTGACATCGTGCGCACGCTCGACGACATCGACTTCCGGCTCAAGGCCGGACTGCTCGGACTGATCGGCGATGTGCGAGTCACCCGATCCGGACTGACCACGACCCGCGGCGCCGTGCAGGGCATTCTCGGCCCGCTGCAGCGGGCTGCGGTGATCGACGGCTTCAGCGTGACGATCCCGGTGCTCGACATCCTCGCACTGCCGGAGAGCACGCGCACCGCCGCCGAGAACAACATCGTCGTCACCGCGCGGGCCAATCGCGCGGTCGACGTGTACGTCAGCGTGACCTACGGCCCCGCGGTGCATAGCCTGCGCGTCACGCTGCAGCCCAAGTTCTAGTCTCCAAGGAGCGCAACCATCATGGACAAACCCCTCGATTGGAAGACGCGGCTGGCCGTCACCTATGTCGACGAAAACGGCAAGAAGGTCGAGGTCACGCCGATAGATTCGTTCTCGCCGACCTTCGCGATGAATGCCGAGGTGTATCACTCGATCGAGCGCACGCACGTCGGCGCGGTCTTCATGCCCGAGTCGATCAGCTTCTCGATGACGGTGAAGTCAATCGGTGGCGTGGCCGCGCAGCTCACGGTGCTGGCGATGACGGGCACCCGTTTCGACATCACGCTGCACGAGACCGACGGCACCGACTGGGCGTTCAAGAGCGTGGTGCTGCGCGAGTGCTTGATCACCAGCGCGACACCGTCGAGCGCGACCATTTCAGGCCCGCCGTCGGCGACCTTCTCCGGCTTCAGCCTGCAGGCCGGCGCCGAGCCCAAGGATGGCGCGGCAGTCAGCATCCCGTAGCCACGCGCGACATGGCCGATCCGGATCCGCGCCCCCAACGCGTGACGACCCAGCAGGGTGATGCGGCCGTGATCGTCTACGACTTCCACATCGAGATCGAAGTGAAGGCCGCGCCGCTCGACGAAAAGCGATTGCAGCAGCTGATCGACGACCGGGTCGAGCGGCTGGCCGCGGCTTTGCGGAGCAAGGCGAGATGAGCCCGCAACACGAAGAACGTAGGGTGCCCCGATGAGCAGCCGCGGGCGCATCGGCATCCGGCTGCGCATCGATCCCCCTTCGCTGATCGGCGAACTGGCGTTCATCGAATCGCGCATGACGGTGGGTGTCGACCGTGTCTGGCAGCTGGCGCGCAGCGAGCCGCTGGCGGACGGCCGCGCCGACGATGCTGCCGTCGGCAAGCTGAGTTTCGGCTGGGGCGGCCCGAATGCGGTCGACATCCTGCCGGCCGAACGGTCGCGCATCGAAGACCGCCTGCGGCAGGTGGTCGCCGATGCCACGCGTGCCGCTACCGCCGCGACCATCGCCGCGGCGGACGCGGCGGACGCCGAAGCGGCCGCCGCGCCGCAGCCGGCCCCGCCGCAGTCGTGGACGGTCCGCGATGTCGAGTTCCGCGCCCCGCTGCGCAGCCTGATCATGACGATCGCAGGATCGCGCACGGATGCCGCATCGCGCACACAGCTCGACTATCTGAAGCAGCGCTACGCCGATGTGCTCGACCAGCCCGTGGCCGCAGTGGCTTCGGTCATCGATGTGCTGCTGCCGGTCTCGTGGGCCAGTGTGGTCAAGGAGATGAAGCGGCGCGCGGTCGATCGTTTCGGCTCGGTCGTTCCCTACTTCTACATCTGGGATGCCGACCGGCGCAACGGGCTGATCGAGCTGGACCACAAGCACCTCTCCGGCACGATCCCGCCCCTCGATGCGCCGCTGGTGCAGCCACCGGAAGGTGTGGACTTCAAGCTCGAAGCCGGCACGCGCATCGTCTTCGTCGCCTTCGGCATGCCCGAACTGACGCTGCAAGACATCGTCTTCGTCGGCGAGGAGATCCTGGTGCAAGTGCCGTTGTCATCGTTGATGACCTCGGACTTCTTCTCGGTCGACCTGCTGACCAGCAGCTTCCATGTCACCGAGCCGCAGCTGCTGCAACTGCTGCAGGAGTGGTCGGACTACGGCATCACGATGCGCATCGTGCCGCTCACGCCGCGCCGCAACGTCACCGTGGCCAGCCTGCTGATCCTGATGCAGGAGCAGGCGCGCACGATCGACCGGCGCGCCAACACTTTCGGCAGCCTGCGGCTGCTGACGCGCAAGCTGCTCTCCGAGGTACCGCTCGAGCTGAACGAAGCCCTGCACTCGCTGGCCGACGATCAGACCATCGGCTCGCAACAGGAAACCCTCGGTCAGACGCAATGGCGCACTAACGCACGCGGCGTGTACATCTACCCGCTGCTGGACAAGGTGATCCCGGCACTGATCGCGCGCAGCGAAGCCAAGGTCGCGATCCGCGAAGCGATCGCACCGGCGCTGCTGTTGATCCTCGCGATCAGCGACGACGACGGGCGCAGCGAGCAACTCGGCCAGCTGATCGACAGGCTCGACCGGGCGGACTGGCTGCTCTTCGAACTGCTGCTCGACGAGCTGGCGCGGGCTCACGTACTGTCGCTGTTCTTCGACGTGGTGGCGGCCGCCAAGGGCTGGTACTTCGAGAACCTCCAGCGCCGCACCAAGGTCGCAGGCCTCGCGGTACAGACGAAGTACGCCAACGAGCCGGCGCTGCTCAGGCTGATCGAGGCCTCACGATTCCACGGCTTCGGCGATTCGATCCTGATCGGCCCGACGCCGCACTTCGACGTGCCGAGCCAGTCGATCCTGCTGCCCGGCAAGGCGGATCAGCGTGTCTACGCGCGCGGCAACGGCACGGGCGACAAGCAGGGCGTGATCTCCGAAGCCTCGGACGGCTTCTATTCCGAGGTTGCCAAGGTCTATCAGCCCAGTCCCGAGTTGATGAAGCGGCTGGCCGAGCCGGCGAGGAAGAAGGTCGGCGAGATCGTGCGGCGCATGGCCTGCTCCAGCAGCGAGACCATGACGGAAAAGGAACTGATGGGCGAGGCGATGAAGCTCGCGCTGAAGGAGGCCAACCCGCCGCCGGATCAGGCGGACTTCGTCGCGGTCACGATGCGTTCGAGCCTGCGTGTGCTCTCGCTCGAAGAGCCGGTCATCGACGGCGTGCCGCAGTTGCGCATCCGCGTGGAGGCAGTGGCGAAGATCGGCGATGGCCCCTGGGAGGCGACCGGCCGCCCCGAGCTGATCACGCCGGGCGATTTTTTCGCGCGCCTGACCAGCTACAACGTGCAGCACATGGTCAATGCCCTGACCGTGCTGCTGATGGCGGAGATGGCAGTCGGCGGCGCGATCTTCATCGTCGCGGCCGGCATCGCCTCGCTGGCCGAACTGGTGCTGATGCTGGTGATCAGCGAAGCCATCTGGTTCTGGACCACGCCGGCCGAGGAGCGCACGCTGGAGGGTTTTCTCGAAGCGGCGCTGTTCGCCGAGCTGCAGCTGGTCGGCTTCAAGTTCCTGTCGGGTCTGACGGCCTTGGCCGGGGCACCCTTGAAGCTCCTGGCCGGGCGGATCACCGGCAGGTACCTGGGCAGCGTGGCGACGAAGTGGATCGCCTTCGCGCTCCGCTCGGGCGTGACCGCGGCCGAGGTCGGCGCCGTGGGCGTGATCGACCTGTTCGCCAACGACCTGTTCCACATGACGCGTTGCCGCGGCCTGTCGAGCCCGGCCGAGTACTGGGATCGTTTCAAGTCGGGATTCAAGCTCGGTCTGCTCTTCGAATTCGCGGTGATTCCCGGAGTCGGACTGATCGGCCGCATTCCGGCGGTCAAGTCCGGCCTCTCGAAAGCCTCGACCTATCTCGATGCTGCGCTGGTGCTGCGAGACAGCGGGCTGAGCTATCGGCAGATTGCCGGCGATCTGCTGGCCGGGCAGCAGAAGTTCGAGGAAGTGCTGCTGCAGAAGCTCGAAAACGCCGGCGTCACGCAACCGCTGGTGAACGGCGCGCGCCGCTCGGTTTCCGATTTCCTCGGCGTGCTGTGGAAAGAGGTGCAGGGCGTCTACGAGCAGCAGGCCTATCGTGCCCTGTTCGAATTGATGAACACGCCGCTCGATGCGGTGGCGAGCAAGGGCCTCTCGCGACTGATCGCCTCGCGCAGCGAACGGGAGATCGACAGCGCGCTGAAATTGCTGAAGCGCGAGAAGCTCTCGACCGGCGACTTCCTTCGCGTGATCGGCCGAGTCGACGAGCGGGCGGCCGCCGAGCTGATGAAGCCCGCCAACCTGATGCAGCTGGCGCGCTCGCCGAGAACGCTGGCGGTGCTGCTGCAGAACCCGGCCGATGCCTTCCTGATCCTGAGCCGGTCCTTCCGCAACTCGATCGATCAATTCGAGAACTATCTCGGCGCGATCGAGAAGCTGCCGCCGGACGTTCGCAACAGCCTGTTGCGCGCTTTGCTGGAGAACGATCCGCTGCCGGCCGACCTGCTGCATCGCGCCGCGCAGGCACTCGGCGTGCTCGATGCGCCCACGCTCGGCTGGATGCGGCACCTGAATGCGCGCCGCATTCGCATCGATCCCTTGTTGAAGGACGGCAGCAAGGCCTTCGTGGACTTCGTCGATGCGTTTTCGAGGTTCTCGGCGGGCGACCAGGCACTCGCGCTGGAGCGTGCCCAGGGCACGGTGCCGAGCAACGTGTTGCGCCTCGCACGCGAGAACCGGGAAGCCCTGGCCGCCGCGGCGCGCGAGCTCGAACCCACACAGGCCGATCTGCTGGACCAGGTCAACTCCGGCGCACGCCGCAAGGTGCGCGAGCAGGTCAGGAAACGCTTCGTCGAAGGGCCTTATCAGACGGCCGTTCTCGAATCGGTGCTGGTGGAAAACAAGAAGGCCTTTGCCGCATTGCGCCGCGGTCTGCGTGCCCTCAATCCGGAGGCAATCATCGGCGTCGAACGCGGCGGCCCCTTCATTGCCGACGTGGCCGCCGCCGGTGAAGCGCAGTTCGGCGAGATCGTTCGCATACCGAAGGCCGACATGAGCACCGCGATGGCCAACATGCGCTACCGGGTCGAGCAGATGATCAAGGCGGGCAAGTCG
>JANLQP010000201.1:0-2959 GCA_031367895.1 Hyphomicrobiales bacterium | reverse complement strand
CACCCGATCCTGGTCGTCGCCGACTATTACCTGGCGACATTCCTCGGCCAGGAGACATGGGTCGAGGACATCAGGCCGTTTCGCGCGGTCATGCTGCCGCTCGACTTGCCCGCCAGCAAAGGCGATATCGACCGCTTCATCCCGCCCGCCGCATCGGCCAAGCCCTGGATCGAGAACGCGCGCAAGACCTTCGGTCCCGATATGGGCAGCGTGATGAAGGCGGCACTTGCTGAGCTGAAGCTCGACCGGGCCAAGCTTGCCTTTGATGATCAGGGCTTCGGCCTCCGCCTCGGACTCGCTGCCGCCACCATCGCCGACGGCTACGATCCAATGATGTTCGCCCGCGCCATCAAGACACCGGCTGAGATGGACCTGATTCGCCGCGCCACGCGCCTCAACGAGGCTGCAATCGCCAAGACGATGGCCACCTGGCAGAAAGGCACGACCTGGCGCGACCTCAACATCGCCTACGCCACGGCGGCAGCAGGCCTCGGGGGCTTCGTGCGCGATCCCGGCGGCATGGTGTGGGGCCATCCACGCGGCACCGACCAGACGATCATGCTCGCGACCGGCTTCGAGGACAGCGAGATCGAGGCTGGCACGCACGTGATGTTCGATTGCCACGGCACCATCGATCTCTATTGCTGGGATGGCGGCAAGACCTGGGTGGTCGACGGCGAGCCGACGGGCGACGCCAAGCGATGGGCGCGGGCCACCTCAGCCGTGGCCGAAACCTTGATCGCCGCGATGAAGCCCGGTGCGAAGATCATCGACCTGCAGGCGTTGGCGCGCGCGACCTACCGTAAAGCTGGCGTCCCCGATCCCGACCGCGCCCTCGTATTCTTCCACGGGCTCGGGCTTTCGCACATGGAACTCGAATTGATGACCTCGGACGGCAAGGCGCACGGCGGCAACTGGACGCTGGAGGAGGGCATGGTGGCGCCGGTGCATCTGCTCTATCCCGGCGGCCAGTTCGACCGTTCCTGGTGCGAAGAAGTGGTCGAGGTTCGCGCCGACGGCGGCCGTCCGCTGTTCTCCTGGGGCTACGACCCGCTGACCGGGCGATGACAGGAGTGGCGGGTGCACCTTGGACATTGATGCAAAGCCGTCGGATCACCATGCCCGGCAGCCAAGGTGCGCAGTCGTCGACAGCTTGCGTGACATCGGCCACTGCGGCGCCCGAACCGGGCCGATCACGATCACGCCGCCTTTTTGCATGAGGGCGCTACGCCACATCTGCACCGAGAGGGACTTTTCGGGCTTTCGCGCCTACGCGACATCTACGGTTGTGCGCCAGGCTATCGATGGCGGACGCAGCCGACCCACAAAACCCGCGCACATGTCCCCTCGGACCTTGCCCTGGACGGTCCGAGCGCCGATGATCGTGCGCATCGATTTGGGAGAGACACATGAGACTGAAAGACAAGGTTGCAATCGTAACTGGTGGTGCGCACGGTATGGGTGAGGCGGAAGCCCGGTTATTCGCCAAGGAAGGGGCTGCGGTCGTGATCGCGGACCTGCTTCAAAAGGAAGGCGACGCGGTCGCCGCCGATATCTGTGCCAGCCAGGGCCGAGCAACGTTTGTGAAAACAGACGTGACGTCAGAAACGGCGTGGAACCATCTGATCGCCACCACCATCGCGACATACGGCCGTCTCGATATCCTGGTGAACAACGCCGGCATCAGCGGCAGCTCGGTCGGTGACGAACTGGCACTTGCGGGTTGGGAAAAACTGATGGCAGTCAATGCCACCAGCGTGTTCCTCGGCACCACCCGCGCGGCGGCCGAGATGGCGAAGACCGGCGGCGGCTCCATCATCAATATCTCGTCGATCATGGGTTTCATCGGTGGCGCGGACAGCCACCCCGGCTACAGCGCGTCAAAGGGCGCGGTGCGTATCTTCACCAAGACCGCTGCGGTTCGGTTCGGCCCGACCGGTGTGCGGGTGAACTCTGTGCATCCAGGCTACCTGCCGCCGATGCTCAACAATACGAACGCCGCCGGACGCGCCTCCAAGGCCGCCGTCACGCCGCTGCGCCGCTTGGGCGAGGTGATGGATGTCGCCTATGGCGTGCTATTTCTGGCATCCGACGAGGCATCGTTCATCACCGGCACTGAACTGGTGATCGACGGTGGCTATATCGCACAGTAGGCGACGGCCGTTTTCGACGCGCGACACAGTTCGCCGCGCGAGGGAGAACGGTCGAGGCAGATAAACCGGAAGAAGATCACTGGGTAGAAGATGCGGATCGGCTTGCCGCCACTCTGCACGCGCAGCTCGCGCATGTGGCTGTGCTTGGAGCCTGCGATGCCCGAGGAGTAGGGGAAGAGTACGTCGGGCCCCTGACTCCATGAGCACCTCGGCAATGGCGCTGATGTCCTCCTGCTCGCCGTCGGCGAGTATCGCCTTCGATCCGATCCGCGCGGCGATCCTGCTCATCGGTGGCAACAAAACCGGGGATAAGCGCTTTTACAAGACAATGATCCCGGTCGCTCACCGCCTCTATCACGAGCACATCGCCGCGTTGAAACGCGAAGGCCTCATCCCATGACCGGACATCGCCCCTTCAAGACCGTTGGCCGCGCAGTTCTCGCCCGCCCGCCAGGCCCTCGTCGCCGAGCGCGTCGCCGTGCTCAAAACCGAAATGGCGCTGAGCGGGCTTCGCCAGGCGCACGACCTCTCACAACAGGAACTCGCGCGCGCACTCAAGTTGCCACACCTTCGGCTTCGCGTCCCCGAGGAACGCAACCGGTACGGCTTTGCCGCGCGTCGGTGCGATGGTGTGATACACCGCCGACGATGCCACGAACGTCCACTGCCAGTGCGTTTTTCCGCAGACGCGTGCGGACGTCTCGTCGCTGGCGATGACCGGACTGTTGCGCACGGTCGCGGCGATTTCGGCGGCTTGCGCAGCAAACGGTTTCTCGGCGCGCGCCAGCATATTCGCAATCGCGCCT
>JANLQP010000158.1:0-2175 GCA_031367895.1 Hyphomicrobiales bacterium | reverse complement strand
CAGAAATCGCGGCTGCCCAAGGCGTCTGGAGTGAGATCACGAGATGTCATGGCGGCAGGCGGTTTCCAAGGAGCAGGCGTTGCGTCAGCGCGGGGGCGCTAGCCGCATCGAGGGGCGCTGTCGGTTCGAGAACGACAGGTGCACGAACGGCGGCGTTGTGAGCAGCGCGAGTTGCAATGCGCCGACGCAGAGGAACGTGGCACTGCCGCAGTCGACGGTGCCGAGCCGCGCGTGGGCGCCGGTCGAGGCGGCATTGAACGCCGAGATGCGGCTGAACGACCACTGTATGCCTTGCTCGGCAAGATGTGCGTCGACCGCTTGCCAAAGGCGCGCCAGCGTGCGCCCGAGCCTGAAGCGCGGCTCGACATGGACATCGAAATCCCAGACGCAGCGCTCGGGCGCCGCCAGCACGAAGCGGCAACGGACCTCGTCTTCGTCGTAAGCGTCGCGCTGAAACCAGATGAAGCCGGCGAATGCCGTACGCACCAGCGCCGTGAAGCATTCCGCACCGCCTTCGTAGCGCCGACGCAGCACCTGCGGCGGCCGCGGAAAGGCGGCGACGATCGGGCTGTCGGCCGGCGTGGGCTGAACGGTCGTCGTGCTGTCGGCGCGCAAGGCGCGCAAGCCGGCATTGCCGATCGGCTGCGCGACGATCCGGTAACGCAGCAGCCGTACCGAGCCGGCGCTGGCCCGGTCGAGCACGCGGCTCACCAGATAAAGCAGTCCGTTGGCGACACCGAGGGCTTGCACCGTCTGGCAAGTCTTGCGCCAGGGATCGACGATGACAGCGTGCAGTGGCATGAGGTCTTGTTCTGGTGGCGGCGGCATTACGCCACGCTTGACCACCCGGTGGCGGGCCGGCTCGGGCGGCGAAGTGTGTCATGATTTTCGCCGGCCGCAGGAATGCCGGCCGCAGGTCATGTCGGCTGTTCGGGGCTGTCTGTTCCGGCCTGATGCACCGACACTGAGGAAGCCATCGATGCATTGGGGACGAACGCCAGCGGACGCCGCGCACCGGAACCGCTGGCGCGGGGCGGCGGCCAATCTTCTCGGCCTCATCGTCGTCCTGTGGGTGCTCTACCCGGTCGTCTTCCACGCATTCGTTTGGCGCTCGGCGCCGCTCGCGCAGGTCGTGACGGCGCTGCGCAGCAGCCCCGACGATGCCACCCTGTCCGAACTGGTGGCGCAGCGCCCACTGGGCCCGCCGTTGCCCGACGACAGCGCGGCGCTGGTGCTCGCCGACCGCTGGCTGGCGGCGTCGCGCGACCCGGCAGCGGCCGCGCAGCATCCCATCGTGACGCAGTTGGCCGACGACGACCTGGTGCGAGACGCGGGCATCGGCGCGCTGCCGTTCTCGAGCCTGTACGCCGCCGATGTTCTCTCTCGGGCCTATCGAACCAGCGGCAATGCGTTGTACCTGGCCACGGCGCGCGACCTGATCCTCGGCTATGCGCGCTACGAACGCAGCGCCTGGCGCGACCACGGATTCCTCTGGAACGATCACGCGATTGCCGCGCGCGTCGGGGTCATCGTCCGCTTCTGGGCCAGTTACCGCTCGCATCCGATGTTTGCCTCCCAGGACGCGGCGGAGATCCTCCAGCATGTCGCGCGTTCGACTGCCCTTTTGGCGGCGCCGGCGCACTTCACGGCCTGGTCCAACCATGGCGTGATGCAGAACATCGCGCTGCTTCAAATGGCTGCTGCGTTTCCCGGCTTGATCGATGCACGCGCCGTCAGCCAATGGGCATTTGATCGCCTGACAATGCAGTGGCGCTACTACCTCAGCGGCGAAGGCGTCGTTCTGGAGCATTCAGCCGGCTATCACCTCGAAGGCCGCGCACTGCTCATTCAGGCCGTGAGGCTGGCCGAGATGAATGGCTTGGCCGTTCCCGCTCCGTGGCGTGAGCAATTGCGGCTGGCCGAGTTGTTCCTTGCCCGCCTGACCCGCCCCGACAGCACGCTGCCGGCTTACGGCGATACGCGGGTGCAGGTGCCGTTGGTGACCGCACGACCACCCCCATCTGTCGGCGAGCCGACGCAAGGATCGCTGGCGCTCTATCCGGTGTCGGGATACGGCGTCTGGTCGGCACGCGATGCGGCCGGCCTCACCACCCGTCACAGCGTCGTCAACTGGTCGTACTTTCCCGGCCAGGCGCACAAGCATGCCGACGAGCC
>JANLQP010000122.1:0-36931 GCA_031367895.1 Hyphomicrobiales bacterium | reverse complement strand
CATCCTTTCGAGGCGGCCAAGAAAAGCCGCCAGCCGATCGGGCGCCTCGCAGGCACCGGCGGCGGGCCGACGCTCATGCTCAACGGCCATATGGACCCCGGTTGCGAGATGAGCGGCTGGAGCGTCGATCCCTACGGCGCGAAGTTCGAGGATGGCTGGGTATGGGGAATGGGCGCGCACGACGACAAGGGGGGCGTGGTCGCGGCTATAGCTGCCGTCGACGCGATCATTCGCTCCGGAACGCGGCTCAAAGGCGATGTGCTGGTCACACCGGTCGTCGCCCATAAACTCGGAGGCGCCGGCACGCGCGCGCTTCTCGCCCACGGCGTCAAGGCCGATCTGTGCATCAACATGGAGCACTCGAACAACACCATCGCCAATGTGTGCGTCGGCGTGGTCATGGTGCGGTTCGTGTGCTCCGCGCCAGAGCTGTTTTTTCGCTACAGCGCCGAGGCGCGCGCGGCCTACATGAACCCCATTGAGCAGCAAATGGAGATCGTGCGCCGGGTCGGCCCAAGCCTGACACCGATCTCGGCCGGCGGTTGGATGACGTTTGCGCCGCACCCGGAATTGCCGGGTTTTCCGACGCTGACGTACGATGTCATGCATCGTGAGCACTACTACTACAAGAATTATACCGGGCGCTCGACCAGGGATTGCGAGATGACGCTGCAATTCCGGCTCGTGCCTGGTCAGAGTGTGGCCACAATCAAAGCCGATCTGGAGCGGCTGCTGGCCTCGATCAAGCGAGAGCACGCGGCCTTCACCTGCGATCTCGAAATTCCCGCCAAGGGCACAGAGGTGACGTGGAACCAGGAGCCGATGCACTGCCCCTCGGAGCATATGCTGGTACAGGCACTTGCCGAAGGGCAGACGATAGCCGCTGGACAACCGGCCTCGGTCGGGGCCTGGGGGCGGCTTGGCAACGTCGGCGACGGCAACGTCATCCAACAGGTGCTCGGCATTCCGACGGTCCAGTATGGGCCGGGCGACATTCGCATCTATCGCGAATGGCCGACGCCGGACGAGCGCGTGCTGCTGAGCGACCTCGTGACGGCCGCCAAGGCCGTAGCGCACGCAACTGTGCGTCTCTGCGGCTGAGCTGATAGCACTCGCAATCGCCTCACCAGATCTCGGCGCTGACTGTATCCGAGCGACGCGGCAGGACAACGGAAGCTGTAACGCCTGCCTTCTCCAACAGCACTATCGCAGATGCCCGGTTATCGAAAAAGACGTTGTGGTCGTTTCCCACGATGCCATGGCGTTTCGTCAGCGGCGGTTGTGCTGGAACCCATCCGTCGTGGTTTCGTCATTGTTTTCGGCGCAAGGCCGGCCTGTTTACGATCGCGAAAATCGATACGCCGAGGGCAAGCGAGCCCCGGAATGAAAACTTTGATGTTTTTATCTTGCCTTGCACACCCGATGCCCTGCAAGCACTCCCGATGACTGACGCCCCGAAATCACCCCCCACCTCACTGCCGCGCCCTGACGGCGCCACGCTTGTGCTCGGCCTCGAGTCGAGCTGTGACGAGACGGCTGCCGCGATCGTTCGGCGCACGTCCGATGGCCGCGGCGAAATCCTCGCCAACATCGTGCGCTCGCAGTGGGAGGCGCATCGGCCCTACGGCGGCGTGGTGCCGGAGATCGCGGCGCGCGCGCATGCCGAGTGCATGGACCTGATCATCGCCGAGGCCATGGCAAAAGCCGGCGTCGGCTGGCGCGACCTCTCAGGCGTCGCCGCAACCGCGGGGCCCGGCCTGATGGGCGGCCTCATCGTCGGCATGGTCACCGCGAAGGCAATCGCGCTGGTGCACGATCTGCCTTTCATCGCGGTCAATCATCTCGAAGCGCACGCGCTGACGGTCGGCCTCACCGAGGCGTTGGGCCCGCCTTATCTGCTGCTGCTGGTTTCCGGCGGGCATACGCAACTGCTGCGCGTCGCCGGTGTCGGCAATTACGAACGGCTCGGCACCACCATCGACGACGCCTTGGGCGAGGCCTTCGACAAGACCGCGAAGCTCTTGGGATTGGGTCAACCCGGCGGCCCGGCAGTCGAAAAGGCGGCGCTGTCAGGCGACCCGAAGCGCTTTGCCCTGCCGCAGCCGATGCGCGGACGCGAGGGCGCGCATTTCTCGTTCGCCGGCTTGAAGACGGCCGTGCGGCAGGCCGCGACCAGCCTCGCGCCATTGCGCGACCAGGACGTGGCGGACCTCTGCGCCAGCTTCCAGCATGCGGCAGCAGCAACGATCGTCGACCGCACGCGGCACGCTCTGGCGATGGCGGCGGCTGGACTCCCCGCGGACGGCAGTGGTCGCGTGCTGGTGATCGCTGGTGGCGTCGCGGCCAACAAGACGATCCGCGCGGCGCTGGAGGGATTGGTGGCAGCGGAAGGCTGGCGGCTCGCCGTACCGCCAATGGCGCTCTGCACCGACAACGCGGCGATGGTCGCCTGGGCCGGCCACGAACGGTTGCAGCTCGACCAACGCGATCCGCTGGACACACCCGCCCGTGCGCGCTGGCCGCTCGACGTCAACGCTGCCCCCGCGATCGGCTCGGGGCGGTTGGGCACGAAGGCGTGAGCAAATCACGCGTTGGGTCAAGTGGCGATCACGGAGCGCAGCTCTGTGTCGACGCGTCTCCGACACGATGTGGCCGTCGTCGAGACAGCGACATAAGCCATCCCATTGATTCGACACCTTCGCTCGGCATTCCTCGAACCAGGTCTTCAGCGCCTCGATCACCGGTTTCGCGCGCTGCTGCCGGATGGCGCGCCGTACCTGGAGTGAAGATCCTCGGATATCGGCCTCGATCGCGTAGAGGAGTTTCAGGCGCGCCAGCGCCTCCGTTGCGATCGGGTGGCTCTTGACCGTTCACGCCGTAGACGCCAACGTCGCACAAGGCGTCGTGGTTAACCGGCGCATCCCGACGCCAATTGCAACCTCCAGCGAGATCGCCATGCGCCAAGTCCACTTCGTCGCCTTTCTGCAAGCCCAGAACTGCACCACGCTGCCGGCAGCCTGGCGCCACCCGGATGCGCGCACCGACACCTATTCGCCGGAGTATTACCAGCACATCGCGCGGGTGCTCGAGGCTGGCAAATTCGACATCGGCTTCTTCGACGACCGTCTTGCCATGCCGGACATGTTCAGGGGCGACCATGCCCACACCGTGGAAAACGGCATCCGGTGCGTGAAGCTTGACGCGGTGACGTGCCTGATGACCATGGCGGCCGTAACCAAGCATCTCGGCCTCGGCGCCACCTATTCCACGACCTATTACGAGCCGTTCCATGTCGCACGCCTTTTCCAGACCGTCGACCTCATGACCAAGGGCCGCGCCGGCTGGAACGTCGTCACGTCGGTCAACGACAACGAGGCGCGCAACATGGGGCGCGGCGACGAGCACCTCGAGCACGATATGCGCTACGACCGCGCCGACGAATTCATGGAAGTCGTGCTGGGCCACTGGGATAGCTGGGACGATGATGCCATCGTCGCCGACAAGGCGAACAACCTCTATGCCCATCCCGACAAGGTCCGCCGCATCGATTACAAGGGCAAGTTCCTCGCCTCGCGTGGGCCATTCACCGTGCCGCGCTCGGTGCAAGGGCACCCGGTCGTCATCCAGGCCGGCATGAGCGGACGCGGGCAGAAGTTTGCCGCCCGCTGGGGCGAATTGCTGTTCGTCGTCTATCACGACCTGGCGACGGCAAAGGCCGAGTACGCGAAGGCGAAGGAGCAGGTCGCCGCCTTCGGCCGCGACCCCGCCAGCCAGAAGATCTGCGCGTTATTTTATCCGGTCTGTGCCGCGACCAAAGCGGAGGCGGAGGACAAGAAAGCCGCCTACGACAAGCTGCCGAACGAGATCGACCAGCTCTCGCTGTTGTCCGAAGCGCTCAACTACGACTTTGCCAAGAAGGGGCTCGACGAGCCGTTCACCGACGCCGAGCTGGCAGGGATCGGCGGCATGCAGTCGATGCGCGACCGGGTGCTGCGGGCGAGCAAGAAAAACCCGACCGTCCGCGACTTCATGCAGATCACCGGTCGCGGCCTGCTGCGCGAGGCCTGGATCGGCGGCCCGAAGGAAATCGCCGACATGATCGAGGAGTGGTGGTCGGCCCCCGCGTGCGACGGCTTCGTCATCGGCCCGACGCATCAACCCGGCTGCTTCGAGGACTTCGTCAAGTTCGTCATCCCCGAGTTGCAGCGCCGCGGCATCTACCGCAAGGAATACTCGGGCACAACGCTGCGTGATCATCTGGGGTTGGCGAAGCCAAAGATCGGCGACTGGCGCAAACACAGCGGAGTAAAGAACTGATATCTTCGTGCGTTTGCTTTGACCGCTGCCTCGCTGCTGACCGCGCCAACCGGCCGGCTCCGCGTAGCGGTGTCGGTTGGCGCAATGCAAAACGATACCGGCGGCCCGACTGTCGATGTCAGGTCGAACGTTTCGATCGCCGGTATGACTTAGTCAGCGGAGGCCGCAATGCGCTGTCCGTGCCGCAAGAAGAGCGAGACCAGGACCTACGCCGACTGTTGCCAGCCGTACCACGTCGGCGTGCGGGCGGCACCGACGGCGGAAACGCTCATGCGTTCGCGATATGTGGCATTCGCATTGGGGAATGCCGCATATCTCAGCGCCACCTGGCAACCGTCGACACGACCCGCTGAAATCACGTTCACGCCGGGCCAGCAGTGGCTCATGCTGCAGGTGGTCGCTACGAACACCATCGGGGACAACGCAACGGTCGCGTTCATTGCCCGGTCCCGCATTGGCGGCGACGCCCACGTACTCAGTGAAGTCTCACGCTTCGTGCGCGACGACGAGCGATGGCGCTACGTCGATGGGGAGCTCAGCTAGGCACGGGCAGCTGGCGCGCCATCCAACGCGATGGCGCGCCATCGCTCTCTATTGAACCGATACGACCGATGCGGCATTCGCACATCACGCCAGCGGCGGAAGGCCCTCGCTCACGCGGATGTCATTGATGACTTCCTTCACGCGTTGCCGAAGCGGTCTGTATTGCAGCCCGAACTCCTCGATCAAGCGGCGGTTTTCGATCAGGTAGTTCCCCGAGATCGCGCGGCCACCGGCCTGCTCCTTGAAGCGAATATCGGCATCGGGCAAGAATTCCCGCACCTGCGCTGCCAGCTCGCCGATGCTCAGCGTCGTCCCACCCGAATTGTAGGTCGTATGTTTCGGCTTGTCGGCCAGCAGCACCCGCGCGAACGCCTCGGCCATATCCTCCACGTGGATGACGCAACGCATGGTGTCCGCGTGCGGAAACGTGATGGGCTTGCCCCGTGCCGGTTCGCACATGCAGTTCACGTGGTCGATCGAGCCGAACTTCTTATCAGGGCCGGTCACATTAGCTGGCCGGATGCAGGTGATCGTCATGCCGTAGGCGCGGCGATAGTCGTGCGCTTGCCATTCGTTCATGATCTTGTTGACGGCGTACTGGGTGTCGCCGCGCCGTTCGTCGGTCTCGTCGACCATGCGCTCGCCGAAATGCGATTGCTGGCCGCTGACAGCAACCGAACTGGCGAACACCGTGTGCTTGACACCGCAGCGCCGCGCCGCCTCGAAGCAGTTGTCCATGCCCTGGATATCGAGCTTGAACGCGATGTGCGGCGCCAGGTCGCCGATGAAGTAGGAGAGATTGACCACCCGTTCCGCGCGCGATTCCTGCACCGCGCCGATCACGTCGTCGAATTGCGTGACGTCGCCGCGGACCACCTTCACCTTGTCGCCGAAGCGCGCGAACGCGGCCGTCGCGCCGGCAACATCGATATCCATGCAGGTGACGCTGTGCCCGCCCGCCACCAGGATGGGAATCATCCGCCGTCCGATAAAGCCAGCTCCGCCGATCGCCAGAATGGACATGTTCCGCTTTCCCTCTCACATGGCGCTGCGGACCTCCGCAGCTATCGTTGTCCGGACGATAGCAGCATCGTTGTTGTCCGCGAAGGTGCTACGTATTGCAGACAGCACAGGATTGCGTCGCGCTCAGCAGTTACGTTCAATGCGCGCACGGCCGTAGACCGCAGCTGCCGCGTTTTGTCATGGGAGATGAATAGCGATGGAAGAACAGGTGGGCTTTCCGGTCGGCGGCATCAGGCTCGAGGGACTGTTCTCGGTGCCGTCGGTGACGCCGCAGATCGGCGCTGTCATCTGCCATCCGCATCCGCTCTACGGCGGCGACATGCACAACACGGTCGTCACCGCTCTGGCGAACGCGTTCCAGGCCGCCGGGGTGGCGACCCTGCGCTTCAACTTCCGCGGCGTCGGCAGCAGCACCGGCACGCACGACGACGGCACGGCCGAACTGGATGACGTGAAAGGTGCCGTCACCTACTTGCTGAGCCGGCTGACGGTTCCGACAGTCGTTGTCGCAGGTTACTCATTCGGGTCGATGGTCGGGCTGCGCGCGGGCGCCGATGACCCGCGCGTGCACAAGCTGATCGGCATTGCGTTGCCGATCGCGCGTCGTGATGCGTCGTTCCTGAAGACCGTAACCAAGCCGAAACTGCTGATCAGCGGCGATCAGGACGACATCTCGCCGACAGCGAAACTGAAAGCGCTTATAGATGATAGTCCGGCCCCGAAGACGCTGGTCATTGTCGATGGCGCCGACCACTTTTTCGGCGGCCTCGAGCATCGGGTTGCCGAAGCCGCTGCTGCTTTCCTGGCGGAATGAACCGCTCACATCGCCGTCATGCCGCCGTCGACGAACAGCAGCGATCCCGTGACGTAGGACGCGTCTTTCGACGCCAGAAACAGAATGCAGGCAGCCACCTCTTCGGCGGTTCCCGGACGCTTCAGCATCGTGCGGCTGGCGGCGTCGTCGTTGTACTGCGCGACGGTCTGACCGGCTGCCTGCAGGCGTCGCGCGTGGAACGGCGTGAAAATGGGACCCGGACACACAGCGTTGACTCGAATGCCTTCGTGCCCGTGATCCATCGCCAGGCCGCGGGTCAATCCGGCGACGGCGTGCTTCGCGGTGTCGTATTGGATGTTGTTACCGCCGGCCACGATCGAACGGACCGAGGCCACGTTGACGATCGCGCCGCCGCCAGCTTTGCGCATGGCCGGGATCGCGCCTTTGGCGCAGAACGCGTAGCTCTTCAGATTGACGTTGAGGATCTCGTCCCAACTTTCTGCCGAAGCGTCGACTACGGTCTGATACATGCGGATGCCGGCGTTGTCGACCAGGACATCGAGACGGCCAAAGCGCCGCACGGTTTGCTGAATAAAGCCAAGGCAGTTTGCCTCCTTGGAAACGTCGGCCTCGACGAAGATTGCTTTGCCGCCGGCGGCCGTAATTTCCGTGGCAACGCGCTGTCCGCGCGCGGCATCCCGGTCGGCAAAAGCGACCTCGGCACCTTCTGCGATGAAGCGCCGCACGGTTGCTTCCCCGATGCCCGACGCTCCACCCGTGACCGCAGCGATCATTCCACTCAACTTACCCATGCACGTTCCCCTCTACAAAGCGATTGCATACCCGCAAAAAGTCCTGAACTCAGTAGCTTGGCTTGGTCGAGAACGGCGTCAGCTGCAGCTCGTGTGTCCAGCACGACCGGTCCTGGGTGTGGAGATAGTAGAACGCCTCCGCGATCTTGACCGGGTTCATCACGAGATTGGGTTGCTTCTGGACCTTCGACAGCATCCGCGTGCCCGGCGAATCGATGGTGCCGTCGATCACCACGTTCGCCACGTGCACGCCGTGCTCGGAGTACTCCTCGGTGAGCACCTGCGCCAACGTGCGCATCATCACACGCGGATAATACAGAGACTGCCCGGTTAGCCGCTTGCGTCCGCGCAAGGAGAACTGGTTGTTGGAAATCAGGAACGAGCCTTCGCCCTTCTTGCGCATGGCCGGCAGCACTTCCTTGGCCACGAGGAATGGCCCGCGACTGGCGATATGCTGCGCCGTATCGAACATCTCGACCGGGATGTATTCGAGTAGCTCCTTATCAGGCGGCAGGTCCCGGCCTTCCAGATAACCGGCGTTGTAGATCAGGACATCGGGATCGCCGGCTTCGGAACGGATTTTGGCAAATGCCGAGGCCACCGATTCCGCGGACGTCAGATCCAGCGCGGCAACCATGCAGTCGCCACCCTGCTCGCGGATGGCCGTCGCCAAAGCGCCAGCGTTGGCCTCGGCGCGGGTGGTCAACACGACGAAGAACCCTTCTTGCGCAAACTTCTGGGCGATGGCTCCGCCGATGCCCCAGCGCGCGCCGACCGGTAGCGCGCTATCGTCCAGCGCCTTGCCATGCGCCAGCTTGGTATTGCGGCCATCCGACTGCCACTTGGAAGTGGCGCCGACAATGACCGCAACTTGCTTAGACTTCGTGTTCGCTTTGCGTATCGCGCTCATTCACATGTTTCCTTGTCAATCGGGCTGGCTCATTCAATTGTGCTGTCTGATCGCGTTGAAATAGTGCACCAAGCGTTTCTGGCGACGCTCGTCCGCTCACGCAGCAGCGGGAGGCCCCTTCAGCTCGATACGGTTGCCTTCGGGGTCCTCGAGATAGATCGACGGACCACTTCCCTCGGCGCCGAAGCGCGTCAAAACCTCGCCGACCGTCACTCCGTGCGCCCTGAAATGGCGCCGGACGGCGTCCGCGTCGAAGGGATCGATGCGCAAGCAAAGATGATCCATGTTGCCGGATGCGCTACCCCGTGGCGCGGTCTCCATGTCCTCCGGCTTGACAGCCAGGATATCGATCAACGCACGGCCGGCGCGAAGCTGCGTCAAACCGATCTTCTCCTGCCGCTTGACGACGAGGCAACCGAGCACGCCTGTGTAGAAAGTCTCGAGGCGCGACGGATTGGCGGTGCGCAGCACGACATGATCGATATCGAGAACGCTGAACGGGATCGTCATCGCAATTCTCCGGTCTCTGGTCGGTTCATACCATACATCATGTGAGCCGAGCACGTGCAGCGTCTCGGCCCGTATCTATTCCATGCGCGGCGGCGCGACGTCCAGCGTCCGCGGGGAATAGATCGGCAGGGATCAAATTATGGCCGGAGCCCGGCGACTCTTTCCGAGGTCAAAAGTCCGCCGCCCCGACCATGGCACAGGCAATTCGCGAACGGAAATGAGGCATGCCATGGCACGGGACGGAATTGATGAGCGACGCGAAATGTCCCCGGGGAAATCGCAGACAACTCGACTCTGGTGGCATTTGGCCGGGCAACCCTTGGAAAGGGTGCCACAATCACGGAGTTTCGAGCGGCATGGATCGACTTCATGAAGCGCCGCTTGAACGAGGATGCAAAGTTGCAACGACGCTTCGCCTACAGCAGGTCTCCGGAGAATTTCAAACGGGTGTGGATGCGTTCTATCAAAGTGATTGTGGCGATCCCAAAGACGAAGCGACGGCCGCCCCTCGCTGATGTCCCCGCGCTGATTGCATTCCGCCGGAGCCCGGACCATACTTGACTTCGCCGCATACACTCCGGAGTTCGAATAATGGCGACGTCTGTCTCGGGTCGCTGGACCCTTCGCGGAATTCTGACAGCACTGGCGTTCCTGGGACTGCAACCGCCTATTCCGCTCCACGCGCAGGAGAAGGTGTTACGCGCGGTGCTACACGCCGACGTGCGCGTGCTCGATCCCTATTGGACGACCGCCACCATCGCCAGCATCCACGGCATGCTCGTCTACGACACGCTGTTTGGCAACGACCGTGATCTGAAACCGCAGCCGCAAATGGTCGGCAAATACGAGATCAGCCCGGACAAGCTGACCTACACGTTCACGCTGCGCGACGGCCTGAGGTTCCACGACGGCCAGCCTGTCACGACCAAGGACGTGATCCCGTCGTTGCAGCGATGGGCCGTCAAGGACGGTGTCGGTCAGCGGCTGTTCGGCTTCATCGACAAGCTCGAGGCCGTCGACGACAAGACGTTCCGCATGATCCTGACGAAACCTTACGGCATGGTGTTGGAATCGCTCGGCAAAACCGGCACGTCCGTACCGATTATCATGCGCGAGGTCGAGGCACGAACTGATCCGCAAACCCAGATCAAGGAGGCCATCGGCTCAGGCCCCTTCAAGTTCGCCAAGGACCAGTGGGTGCCGGGCAGCAAGACAGTCTACCTCAAGAACCCCGATTATGTGTCCCGCCCCGGCAAAGAGGCCGCATCGTTCTTCGCCGGCAGCAAGTTCGCAGGCGTCGATCGGATCGAACTCGTCTGGATCTCCGATCCGCAGACCGCGATGTCCGCCCTGATCAATGGCGAGATCGACTTCTACGAGAACCCGAACATCGACTTCTATCCGATCCTGGAGAAGGCGACGGGCGTGAAGCTCGAAACGACCGGCGATATCGACAGCCATCAGGGCATGATCCGGCTCAATCACCTGCACCCGCCGTTCAACAACCCGAAGGCGCGGCAGGCCATGTACCACCTGATCAATCAGGAGGACTTCCTGCGCGCGGTGGTCGGCGACCCCAAGTACTACCGGGTCTGTCACGGGCTGATCACCTGCGGCGCACCGCTCGCCAACGAGGGCGGGTCGAATTGGTTCAAGGACTACAATCCGAAGAAGGCGCTGCGGCTGATGAAGGAGGCCGGCTACAACGGCGAGCCGATCGTCATTCTGGCAACCAGCGACCACAACACGATTACGCCTGCAACCCAGGTGTTGATCCAGGCCATGCGCGACGCCGGCCTCAACGTCGATGCCCAGGCCATGGACTGGGGCACGACCGTGACGCGGCGCGCCAAAAAAGATCCATCCGATAAGGGCGGTTGGAACATCTTCGTCACAACTACGGGCGGCCTCAGTTCATCCGACCCGATCCTGCACACCTGGATTGGCGCTGCGTGCGACAAGGGCCTGTTCGGATGGCCCTGCAATCAGAAGCTCGAAGAGGTCCGCAACAGCTACGGCTTCGCGCAGAGTCCGGAGGACCGCAAGCGGATCGCGACTGAGCTGCAAACGATCGCGATGGACGAAGTCGTCTACATTCCGTTCGGACAGTGGAATCAGTTGATCGCCTACCGTGGCGATCGCCTCAGCGGCATCGTGCCGAACACCGGTCTCGTCGTGCTCTGGAACATCGTGAAGAAGTAGCCTCGTACCCTCGCCCCATGCTCTGCACGCGCATGGGGCGAGGGTTGGGGTTAGGGTGAGGGGCGGCCGCTTGCTCCGAACCTGTTGCCGCCCCTCACCCCAACCCTCTTCCCGTTAAGTGCAACAACGGGGAGAGGGGGAAGATCTGCTGCCACATGTTCGTCTACATCCTTCGCCGGCTGCTCGCGACGATCCCCGTGATGGGCGTTGTCGCCGTTTTCGTGTTTTTCTTACTGCGCTTCGCGCCGGGCGATCCGGCCGCGATCATCGCCGGCGAGGACGCGACAGTCGCCCAGATCGCAGCCATCCGCGCCAAGCTCGGACTGGATCGGCCGGTGCTCGAACAGTTCGGGCTCTGGATTCTCGGCATGCTGCAGGGCGATTTCGGAACCTCGATCTTTTCAAACTTGCCGGTCACCCGCCTGATCGCGCAGCGGCTGGAGCCGACCGTGGCGCTGACGCTCTCCACGCTGCTTGTCGCCGTACTGCTCGCCATTCCGCTCGGCGTGCTGGCCGCCGCCCGCGCGCGCCAACTCACCGACCGACTCGTCATGCTGTTCGCGGTGATGGGCTTCGCGATGCCGGTGTTCCTCGTCGGCTACGTGCTGATCTACATCTTCGCGGTGAAGCTCGGCTGGCTCCCCGTACAGGGCTACTCACCGATCGCGCAGGGTTTGTGGCCTTGGGCCGAGCGGCTGATCCTGCCGTCCCTTGCGCTTGGCATCACCTACATGGCGCTGATCGCGCGGGTGACGCGAGCCTCGATGCTGGAGGTCCTCTCGCAGGACTACATCCGCACGGCCAATTCCAAGGGCCTCGCCAACAGTCGCGTGCTAATGCTGCATGCTTTCAAGAACGCGGCCGTCCCGATCGTCACGGTGATCGGTATCGGCATCGCGCTGCTGATCTCCGGAGTGGTCATCACGGAGACCGTGTTCAACATTCCGGGCCTTGGCCGGTTGACGGTCGACGCCGTGCTGAAGCGTGACTACCCGATCGTCCAGGGTCTCATCATCGTGTTCGCGGGCGTCAAGGTTCTGGTCAATCTTGCCGTCGACATCTCGTACGCCTTCCTCGATCCTCGCATCCGGTACTGAGCCCGTGGCCATCGCTGAAACAACCGACGCCCTCGATCCGCCGCGTCCCGCGCTGCCGGCGCGTTGGTGGCGCGCGGTGCGTCGCAACCCCACGATCGTTATCGGCGGTCTACTGCTGTTCGCACTCATCGTGATGGCCGTGGCGGCGCCCTGGATCACCGTCGATCCCTTCAAGCAAACGCCCGTCAACCGGCTGCGCCCGCCATCGGAAAAGTTCTGGTTCGGCACCGACCGCTATGGCCGCGATGTGTTCGCGCGCACGCTGCACGGCGCCCGCGTTTCGCTGATTGTCGGGCTGACCGTCGCGCTGATCTCGAGCCTGATCGGTCTCGCCCTCGGCCTCCTCTGCGGCTTCTTCCGACGGGTCGATGGCATCGTCATGCGCGTCATGGATGGACTGATGGCGATACCGTCGATCCTGCTCGCCATCGCGCTGATAACTTTGTCACGCTCAGGCCTCGGCATCGTCATCACCGCCATTGTCATTCCTGAGGTTCCGCGCGTCGTGCGCGTGGTGCGCTCGGTCGTCCTGTCGATCAAGGAGCAGGCTTACATCGACAGCGCGGTCGCGGGCGGCACGCGCACGGGCAAGCTGCTCTACAAGCACATCCTGCCGAACACCATTGCGCCGTTGATCGTGCAGGCGACCTACGTGTGTGCCTCGGCCATGCTGATCGAAGCGAGCCTGTCGTTCCTCGGCGCCGGTGTACCGCCGGAGATCCCGAGTTGGGGCAACATCATCGCGCAAAGTCGCGATTTCTTCCAGATCGCGCCGTGGGCGATTTTCATTCCTGGCGCGTTCCTGGCGCTGACCGTGCTCGCCGTCAACATGCTGGGCGATGGACTGCGCGACCGGCTCGACCCACGGCTGGCGAGGCGTCTGTGAGTATTCTCGAGGTTCGCGATCTGCAAACCCGCTTCTTCACCGTCGATGGCATCGTCCGCGCGGTCGACGGAGTCTCGTTCGATCTCGATAAAGGTCAGACACTCGGCATCGTCGGGGAGTCCGGTTGTGGCAAGTCCGTCACCGCGCTCTCGATCCTGCGGTTGATCGAAAAAGGCGCTGGCCGCATCACCGGCGGCTCGGTCAAGTTCGAGGGGCGCGAACTGACCACGCTCGACGACGAGGGCATGCGCGCCATCCGCGGCCACCACATATCGATGATCTTCCAGGAGCCGATGACGAGCCTCAATCCGGTGCTCACGATCGGCACGCAGATCGCGGAGAACGCCAGTCGCCACCTCGGCGTCTCCAAGCAGGCAGCGTGGAATCGCGCGCACGAGATGCTGGACCTGGTGCGCATCGCCGATGCGAAGCGGCGGCTCGGCGAGTATCCGCATCAGTTGTCCGGCGGCATGCGCCAGCGCGTGATGATCGCCATTGCGCTCGCCTGCAACCCAAAAGTGCTGATCGCGGACGAGCCGACGACCGCCCTCGATGTGACGATTCAGGCGCAGATCCTGGAATTGCTGGCAGATCTCAAGGCGAAACTCGGCACGGCGATCCTCCTCATCACCCACGATCTCGGCGTCGTCGCCGAGACCTGCGAACGCGTCATCGTCATGTACGCGGGCCGCGTCGCGGAGGCGGCCTCTGCAGACCAGCTGTTCGCGCGGCCACTGCACCCTTACACGCGCGGCCTGATGCGCGCCATTCCGCGTCTCGACCTCGAAGCGGAAGTTGCCGGCCGCCGTCCGCGCCTGAAAGAGATCACGGGGCTGGTGCCGGCCCTCAATCGCGACATCCCGGGCTGCGCGTTCGCGCCACGCTGCAATCTGGCGACGGCGCGGTGCCGCACCGAACGGCCGCCGATGATCGACGCAGGCGATGGCCACCGCGTCGCGTGCTTCGAGTGGCAGCGGGCAGCCGAGGACAGCGTATGACGACGACCGCTAAGGCATCGCCGACACAAACGGCATCACCCCGCCATGACGGACCGCCGCTGGCGGTGCGCGATCTCGTCAAGCATTTCCCGATCCGCACCGGATTGCTGCAGCGTCAGACCGGAGCGGTGCGCGCCGTCGATGGCGTGAGCTTCGAAATCCCGCGTGGCGAGACGCTTGGCCTGGTCGGCGAATCCGGTTGCGGCAAGTCGACAGTCGCGAAAACGGTGATGCGGCTGATCGAGCCGACATCGGGCGAGATCCGCGTCGTCGGCGTCGATGTCACGCGCCTTGGTCCGCGCGAAATGTGGGCGCACCGGCGGCACATCCAAACCGTGTTCCAGGATCCCTATTCGTCGCTCAATCCGAGGCTTACGGCAGGCCAGATCGTCGGTGAGCCGCTGGAGAACTTCGGCCTCGCACACGGCAACGAGAAAAAGGCGCGGGTAGCTGAGTTATTCAAGCGCGTCGGTTTGCGCCCGGAAAGCATCGAGAAATACGCGCACGAGTTCTCGGGCGGGCAGCGCCAGCGGCTCGGAATCGCCAAGGCACTGGCCGTCAATCCGGACGTGATCGTCGCGGATGAGCCGGTCTCGGCCCTCGATGTCTCGGTGCAGGCGCAGGTCTTGAACCTGCTGATCGATCTGCAGGACGAGTTGGGCCTCACCTATCTCTTCATCAGCCACGACCTCGCCGTGGTGCGCCATATCAGCCACCGCGTCGCGGTGATGTATCTCGGCCGTATCGTCGAACTGACCACGAAGACGGCGCTGTTCTCACGACCGCTGCATCCTTATACGGAAGCCCTGCTGGCTGCGGCGCCGGTGCCGGATCCCCGCCGAAGGAAGCAACGCATCGTGCTGACCGGCGATGTCCCGAGCCCGGCAAAGCCGCCGCCCGGCTGCCGGTTCCACACGCGCTGCCCCTACGCCGAGGCCGCCTGCAAGATCACCGATCCGCCGTTGCTCGAGGTGACGCCCGGTCATCATGTGGCGTGCCTGAAGCGGCCCGTGGCCGCGGTCAGCCCAGCAAGTGATACCGTTGTGCAGATTGTTTGAGCTGTGCTTCGCCGCTGCCCGCGCCATCCGGCCGGCTCCCTGCAGGGGAGTCGGATGGCGCAAAGTAAAAGCGATACCGGCGCCTGGCTGGTCGATGACAGGTCGAACATTTTGCTCGCCAGTATGAGATATCGCCGGCTTGAGCGGTCTGGTTCGTTGCGCCACGTGTCGTCAAGGCGTCACGGGGTCAAGGCGTCCGCGAGTAGTCTGCCTTCCTGTGCGGTCAGCATCGGGGATAAGTCGAACTGCTCGGCAAAGAGGCGTGGGCGCAGGTCTGCCCGGCGTTCGGGCAACGGCTTGATGTCGCCGGTCACAGCCTGCACGCGCATGTTCTGCGTGATTTCCCGCCCGTCCGCGAAGATTGCAGTCACCGTGAGATCCACGACCTCGGCATTGGCGGCGCGACGCCCTTGCACGAGATCGTTGGAGGGGCGCTCGAGCCAATCGGGCAGCGGACTGCCATCAGCCTGCGTAATTCGGAAATCGACGACGCGCCCGGCTTCGCGTGCCCCGAAACTCGTTTGCTCGAGCATGATCATGAGAACGCCGTCGCGGTTGACGGAGTCGATCATGATCCCGGCCTTGGCAAAGCTGCCGCCCGCGGCGGTCTCTGTGTCGATGCGGAAAGACGCTCCGCCGAGCTTCTCGACACTGAAACTGCTAAAGCCGACTTGCCGCAGCAAGTCATCGGCTTGCCACAGACGCCCCAGA
The DNA here is from genome assembly GCA_031367895.1 of Hyphomicrobiales bacterium. Lineage (GTDB taxonomy): Bacteria > Pseudomonadota > Alphaproteobacteria > Rhizobiales > Hyphomicrobiaceae. The sequence goes on along the minus strand of JANLQP010000122.1, from coordinate 21,089 downwards.
CGGTTTGTCTCCGCCAAAATGGCGCCGCCCGATTGGGCCAAAGCGCTGGACCCGTCGAGACTGCCGAGGCCACCGGCGCCGTTGACGGCGTTCCCGATCATGCCGTGCTCGCCGAGCATGCCAGCCATCCTGAGCCCGTCCACGGCACTTTCTGCCCCACCATTCAGAGCATCAGCGATTGCTCCCGAAACCAGCGGTTGCGCCGGCAAAACCGCCGAGATCTCCGGCAACGTCACGATGCCGACCGCCGGCAGCGGCGTAAATTGCGCACGCACCGTTACTGCGACCTTTGCCGTCGCGGTGCCGCCGTCGCTGTCCGCAATCACATAGGTGATCGTGGCATCGCCGGCGAAACCCGGTCGCGGTGTGAATGTCAGCGAACCATCCGGGTTGATGACGACATCGCCTTCCGCCGACGTCGCCTTGACGACTTTGATGGCGTCGCCGTCGGGGTCGTGGTCGTTGCCGATCGCGGGAATGACAACCGAGCGACCTTCGTCGACCACGGCGTGGTCGTCGACCGCCACAGGTGGCGGGTTGGTGATCGTAAACGTTACGTAGGTGGTTACGCAGCCGCCGGCTGGGTCAGTCGCGGTCACCGGCACCTTGTAGGTTCCGGCCGGCTGTCCCGGTGACGACCCTTGGCTCGCGTCATGCGCCGGTGTTCCGGAGAATGTCCCGGTTGGCGGATCGAAGGTGATGCCCGACGGCAGTGCGCTTGCATCGACGGTAAGCGTGGGGGCGCCCTGGCTGGCGTCGACGTCCGCGAAGAAGCCCGCGACCACGACCGGCGTGATCGGTAAGCTGTCCTTCACAGCAACACCCGGAATGATCGCCGCGGTTGTCGGATCGAGCGGCGAACCCGTCGTTGGATCGACAACCGGCAAACCGGTCGCCGGATCGATCACCACGGGCGCATCATTGGTGCCCGTCATCGTGACGGTAAGCGTCGCCACTGCGGAGCCGCCGTTACCGTCGGCGATGATGTAGCTGACGGTGGTTGTGCGCGTTTCGCCCGGCGCCAGATCATCAAACGCGGTTCCCGGAGTGAACACGTAGGCGCCGTTGGGTTGCACGGTGAACGTGCCCCCGTGGTCTCCGGCAACAGGCATCGCGAGGCCAACGCCCATGACTGGAATGGTATCGCCGGTGATGACGCCGCCGACCAGCAGCGTGTCGCCATCCCGACCGCCGTCGGTATCAGCGCCGTTGCCGTTGTCGGCGAGCACGTTGCCGGCAAGCATCGCGTTCTCTGCCGTGGTGGCCAGGTCGTTGTAGGCGATCGGCGCCGGGTTGCCGATCGTGAACGTGACGAACGTCGTCACGCTCGCGCCGGTTGGATCAGTCGCGGTGACGGGCACCTTGTACGTGCCGGCGGACTGCCCGGGCGTATTGCCCTGGCTGGCATTGCTCGTTGGCGTGCCTTCGAACGTGCCGGTCGCGGCATTGAACGTGATGCCGGGCGGCAGCGCGCTCTTGTCAACAGTGAGTGCCGGTGCGCCCTGGCTGGTGTCGGCGTCGGCGAAGAAGCCGCCGACGGCAACCGGCGTGATCGGCGAACCATCTTGCGCGGCGACGCCGGGAATGATCGCCGCCGTCGCCGGATCGAGCGGTAGCCCGCTGACAGGATCGACGGGCGGTAATCCGGTTGCCGGATCGATCACAACCGGCGCGTCGTTGGTGCCCGTGACCGTGACGGAGAATGCTGCAGTCGCCGTGCCGCCGTTACCGTCGTCGATCATGTAGGTGACGGTCGTGATGCGCGTTTCGCCGGGCGCCAGATCGTCGAATGCGGTGCCGGGATTGAAGGCATAAGCGCCGTTCGGCTGCACGACGAACGTGCCGCCATGGTCACCGGCGACCGGCGTCGCGAGGCCGATACCAGCGACAGGCGTCGCGGTGCCGGTGATTACACCACCGACAAGGATTGCGTCGGTGTCGCCGAGCGGTCCGCCGAGGTCCGGGCCGTTGCCGTTGTCGGCGAACACGTTGCCGGAGAGCGGCGCGTTTTCAGCTGTCGTCACCGCGTCGTTCCGTGCGATGGGCGCCGGATTGCCGATCGTGAATGTGACGAACGTCGTTACGCTGGCGCCGGTCGGATCGGTGGCCGTCACCGGCACTTTGTATGTGCCGGAGGGCCGGCCGGGTGTCGAGCCCTGGCTCGCGTCATGTGTCGGTGTGCCCTCGAACGTGCCGGTCACCGGGTTGAACGTGATGCCCGGTGGCAGCGCTTGCGTGTCGACCGAGAGCGCGGGGGGGCCTTGGCTCGTATCGACGTCCTGGAAGAAACCGCTGACGCTGAGCGGCGTCATAGGCGAACCATCTTGTGCCGAAACGCCCGGAATGATCGCCGCCGTTGCCGGATCGAGTGGCTGCCCGGTGGTGGGATCGATGGCCGCCAATCCCGTTGCCGGGTCGATCACGACAGGCGCGTCGTTGGTGCCAGTGACGGTCACCGTCAAAGCGGCTGCCGCCGTGCCGCCGTTCCCGTCGCTGATCATGTAGGTGACGGTCGTGGTGCGCGCTTCACCCGGCGCCAGATCCTCGAATGCGGTACCGGGATTGAAGGCATAAACGCCGTTCGGCTGCACGACGAACGTGCCGCCGTGGTCACCTGCAACCGGTGTCGCAAGGCCTGCGCCTGCAACAGGCGTCGCTGTGCCGGTGATCACACCGCCGACAAGGATTGCGTCGGTGTCGCCGAGCGGACCGCCGAGGTCCGGGCCGTTGCCGTTATCGGCGAGGACGGAGCCTGAGAGCGGCGTATTCTCGGCCGTGGTGACGGCATCGTTCTGCGCAATCGGCGCGGGGTTGCTGATCGTGAACATGACGAACGTGGTCACAGTTGCGCCGGCTGGATCGGTGGCCGTCACCGGCACCTTGTACGTGCCAATGGGTTGCGTTGGCGTGTGGCCTTGGCTGGCGTCCTGCGTCGGTGTGCCTTCGAATGTTCTGGTCGCCGGGTTGAACGTGATGCCCGGCGGCAGCGCTTGCGTGTCGACCGAGAGCGCGGGGGCGCCTTGGCTCGTGTCGACGTCCTTGAAGAAACCGCCGACGCTGAGCGGCGTCATAGGCGAACCATCTTGTGCCGCAACGCCCGGAATGATCGCCGCCGTTGCCGGATCGATGGCCGCCAATCCCGTTGCCGGGTCGATCACGACAGGCGCGTCGTTGGTGCCAGTGACGGTCACCGTCAAAGCGGCTGCCGCGGTACCGCCGTTCCCGTCGTCGATCATGTAGGTGACGGTCGTGGTGCGCGTTTCACCGGGCGCCAGGTCGTCGAATGCGGTGCCGGGTTTGAACGCGAAGGCGCCGTTCGACTGCACGATGAACGTGCCGCCGTGATCACCTGCAACCGGCGTCGCGAGGCCGATACCTGCGACAGGCGCCGAGCTGCCCGTGACGACGCCACCAACCAGCAAGGTGTCGCTATCGTTGCCGCCGTCTGTGTCGGGGCCGTCACCGTTGTTGGCGAACACAGAGCCCGAGAGCGGCGCGTTTTCGGCCGTGATCACAGCGTCGTTCTGCGCGATCGGCAGCGGATTGCCGATCTTGAGCGTGATGTTGGTCGTGACGCTGGCACCGGTCGGATCAGTTGCGGTCACAGGCATGACGTAAATGCCGTTGCTTGTCGGACCGTTTATGGACGCATCGGCGTGCAACGTGCCGGAGATGACGCCCGTGCTCGGATCGATCGAGAGCCCGGCTGGCAAGCCGGATGCGACAGTGTACGTCAGTGCGACGCCGTCCGGATCGGCGAACGCGCCGCTGGTCGGCACGTTGACGGTGTTGCCATCGTCACTCGCGACATCGGCGAGCGGCGCCACCACAATGGGCTTGGCATTGATCGCAATCGTCACGGTGGCCGCCTCGACCACACCAGCCGGGCTTTCCACCGTGTAGTTGAAACTATCGCCGCCGTAGTAGCCGGTGTCCGGCGTGTAGATCATCGTGCCGTCGGCAGCGAAGGACACGCTACCGTGGGCAGGCGCCGACACGGCAGTGACAACAGGCGTGCCTTCGAAGTTGTCAGCCGACGCGCCGTTCGTGCCGGTAAGCGGGTTGAACGTCAGTGAACTGTCCTGCTGCGCCTTGACGCTGTCGCCGACAATGTCGGCAGTCGGCGTTACCGAGAGCGCCAGCTCGGCCGTTGCTGTGCCGCCGGCGCCGTCCGCCACGGTGTAGGTGACAACCGGCGCCGCGCCGTTGAAGTCGGCCGCGGGCGTGAACGTGTAGCTGCCGTTGGCGTTGATCTTCAGGTCGCCGACGGAGGCAATGTGCGCCGTGGTTCCCGGCGTGAATGTACCGGCGACGCCGGCGACGGTGAACTGCGTGATCGAAATCGCGCCACCATCGACATCCGTGTCGTTGGCGAGAAGGCCAGTGGTCGGCGAGGCGGCGACGGAGAGCGTTGTGTCCTCGGCCGTGATAGCGGTTTCGCCTGTTGCAATCGGGGCATCGTTTGTGCCGGTAATCGTGATCGTCAGGTTGGCAGTTGCTGTCAATGGCACGCCAGCGGTGGAGGCAATGCTGATGCCATCGATGCCGAGATCGACGCGGTTGCCGCCGCTGTCGCCGACTGCGAAGAACAGCAAACTCTGCGATGCGCTGCTTGCCGTGAAGGTCAACGACTGCGCTTGCCAACCGGCGGCAAGGCCCAAAACCGGCGTCGTCATGACGCTAGCCGCTTGAGACTCGGCTCCGAACGAGACCTGCCAATGGCCGTTGCCGGAGGGGCCATAGCCGTTGTTGGCCAGCGATTGCGAGAAATTGATTGTATACTGCTGGCCTGGTGTCAGCCCGCTGATTGTCTGCTGGAAACCTTCCTGGTATCCGCCCAGGCCGGTTGCGTGCAGGAAATCACCGCCGTCCGGCGTTGCCGCCCATACGTAGCCGTTGAAGTTCGTCGCGGCGTTGAAGACGTCGGGCGTCTGGTAGAGCGACCAATTCGGCGGCAGCGTGGCATTGTGCGAGTTGCGATCAACGGACCCGGCTGTGCCCTCGAGGCTTCCATTGGTCGTGCCAGCTGTCGCTTCAGAAACCGTATAGCTGAAGTTCTCGGTCAAGGCCTGACTGGGATTAAGTGCTTGCACTGTTGGGTTGGCATTATCGAGCGCGTAGGAATAGCTGCCATCGGGGTTGATGGTCAGTGTGCCATAAGTGCCGGCGATAACGGTTGCGCCGGACACGATAGTCCCGTTGATCTGCGCAACGTGGAGTGGTGCGTTCTCGACATCGCTATCGACACCAGCGCCGTTGTTGTCGGTGATGACGTTACCGGTCGCGGTGAGCGGGCTGTCCTCGATGACCGAGTTGGTGTTGTTGGTCGCCGTCGGCGCATCGTTGACCGGCACGACGTGGATTGTGGACGTCGCCAGATTGGAGTCGTGCGTGCCGTCGTTGATGGTGACGTTGACAAAGCGGTCGACTGTGACGGGATTGTCCGACGTGTTCTTGAACGTAATGGCGTTGAGGGCCGAGGCGTAAGCAGCCTTGCTGGCCGACCCCGTCAACGTGATCCTGGTGGTGCCGGCAGTCTCGACGACGCTGTATCCGATACCGGTTACAGTGCCGGTCGACCCGTTCGAAACGACGATGCCGGAGACCAGCAACTGATCGCTCGCCTGTTTGTTGGTCAGCGTAACGGTGCCGGACGCCATGTTCGTATTGTTGGTGTCCTCAATCTCGACGGCGGGAGCAACGATCGCGACGGCGGTGCCGTTTTCGGTGAATGTCGTCTGGTAGCTCGTCGGGTCGTTTGCGTAGATGACGTAGAGGTCGTCCCACGTGCCAGTCGCGGCGGCGCCTCCGGGCATCGCATAGATATAGGCACGCAATTCGTATGTTGTGTTGGGCTGCAGCTGATAATCGGTGGCCGGCGCCAGGCTGTAGCTCGTGTTGCCGTCATAGACGGAGCCGGTGTAGATGTTCGCTGGATTGTCCTTCGACAGCAGCGTTGCGGATTGGAATCCGTCCGTCGAGATCGCAAAGGCGAACTTGAACTGACCGCCGGCGATGCGCAGCGCCGTTTCCTGGATCCACGTCTCGGGGATTGTGCCCTTCGTGGTGAAAGACATCGTGACGTATTCGCCCTGCGCGATCGACTCGGCGAGGGTGGTGCTGCCAACGCCGGTAATATGGCCGGACGAGCCGTCGTTGCTCAGCGTCAAGCCGGGACCGCCGGCTTCGGCGCCGACAGTGGTGAAGCGGTCGAGACCGGCGGCGCTGGCCCAGCTCGGATTGGCGCCATAGCCGCCATTGTGCGGATAGGTGATGGCGCCGACCTTTGCGGAGGGGCCAGAGAGATCGAGATGCGGGTCGTTGAGCAGTGGCATCACCGAGACGGTGGCGGCGTTCGAGCGTGCGCCGGAGTTGTCAGCGACGGTGTAAGTGATCGGCGTCGGCGCCCCATCGAAGGTCGCGAGCGCGGTGAACGTGATATCGCCGTTTGACGTGTTCACCGACCAGATGCCCTCGCCGGCAACAGTGAGGCTGGCGCCCGCACTGGCAGTGCCCGTGATCTGCACGGACGATGGAACAATCGTGCCGTCGACATCGCTGTCGTTGCCGAGCACAGCGGCAGTTATCGGCTGATGCGCGGTGCCCGACGTGGCGTCGGGGGCGGCGACCGGCGCGTCGTTCACCGCCGTGACGTGGATTGTCGAGAGTGCCGCGTTGCTGGTTGTTCCGAACGTGGTGTTGGTAACTGACACGCTGATCAGGCGATCCGCAGTATTGGGCGCATCGGAGCTGTTTGCGAACCTGACAGCGGCGAGGGCGCTTTGATAGCTCGCAACCGAGGCGTTGCCGGACAACGTCACGGCAATCGATCCGGAGACACTCGTATCGATGGTCGCAGTAATCCCAGCAGGCAGCGTGCCGACCGACAGTGCATCGCCTGTTTTGGCGTTGGACAACACGACGTTGGCTTTGCCGAGGGTCGTTCCAAGCACCGTGTTTTGCGATATAACGACGTCGGTGTCGACAATCGGGATCCCGGCCGCATTTTCGACGTAGGTCGACTGATAAGCGGTACCGGTGGCCGCAGAATTATTGGCATCGAGATCAAGCGACAGCAGCGAGACGGATTGCGCGGAAGCGAACGTGAAATCGCCGTCGCCGTCATGGCGGAAAACCGCATTGGCGAAGCCGGAGGCAGCGTTGAGCGTGTATTCGACGCTCCAGGACGAAACGTCTTGCCAGGTGAACCCGGTCAGCGAGGTGTTCTCGCCGTTCTGGTTCTGAGTGCCGCTGACCTGCACGCCACTTGCAGAAACGGTGGCGACGAGATTTGTCGGGCTGTCGAGCGTATAGCCGGTCAATCCTTGCAACTGGGGCCGCACCGTCTCGCGCGTGTTTATCACGCCACCGACGCCGTCGATATCGGAAATGCGGAAATCCGGGCTACCGACAGCATAAACGGATTGTGATGTCCCGGAGGCGAAGATTTCCCACTTGATCGTTGCAACCGCACCGCCATTGAGAATGATCGATGCATCGTCACCCTGGGTGAAGAACGATACGGTGCTGGCGGACAGCGACATAACGGTCGCTTTCAGATCGATGCTTCTGCCGCCGATCGTTCCGGCATTGAGCCACAGTCCAGCGTAGCCAACGCCGCCCTCGGCAATGCCGGTCAGTCCATTGATGCCGGTTGCCCCGGTCGTTGTCGGCAATGCAGTCGTCGAAATGACGAGCGGAGCCAGCAGGCCGTCCCAGTCCGGCGCATCGATCGTGCGCGCCCCGATTGAACCCGTGGACGTCTCGAGCTGCCAGTTGCCGCCGCGCAGTGCCGCGCCCGTATCGTCCGTCGACGCGGCGATGTCGGCGCCGGTGCGCGCAGCAAGATCGGCGACGAACGCCTGCCCGTCGGGGCCTTTCGCCACATCGCAACCATAGAGGAGGATGTCGCCGCCAGCTGCGAGCGCCGACCTGATGACGTTGAGCTCGTCCGCATGCGCGCCGAGATTGCCGCCGTTGATCGCCGCATTGCCGAGGCGAAGCTCGCCCTCGCTGCCGTGGCTGACGATGTGGATCGCAGAGACGCCCGAACGGCCCGCGAGATAACCGGCGATCTGGGCCAACCCGTCGCGGCCGGGATCGAGCATGACCACGGCGGTGCCTGGTTGCACATGCGCGATGAGCGAACCCGCGTCCGGCACGCTGCCGTCGATGAACGCGATCTCGTTCGCTGCTGAATTGGCCGGGACGGCCGCCGCTGCGCCGAGAGCGGCAATCAGTTGGTCATGCCCAGCCGTTGCCGCCGCTGCCTCGGCATCAGCCGGCGCATGCTCGGCGGCAGGACCTGCCGGAGCGGCGTCGGCGGGCTTGGCCGCGTCGGCTGCAACGGCGACGGCGGCGCCATCAAAAACGACACGCGGCTCAAGCGCGTAAAACGACATGGGATCGGCCCATTGCAGCGCCGTTTTGGTTTCGACGGATTGAGCATCGATGGACGATGCAACCGGAGACTTCTTGGCAACCTTGCGCGTGAACATCAGCAATATCCTGTTTGCGGTGTGGCTACCGAACACTACAATCAGAAGGGATAAGAACGTCCTAATATGCACGCATAAGTTGCGTTTTCGATTGGTAATTCTTGAATTTGGGACGTTGGGCAAATGCATCGCTTGTCCGCTGATAAATTAACGCGAAGGCGAACCCGCGCGCCGTTTCCCGGTGAAACGCGCGGCCAGTGTGGGGCATGCACAGGCGTGGGGGATAAGTTGCGGCGGCGGTTCGGAGCCTACCCGCGTTCGTTGCTGACCCTCGCGCTAGATACCCTATCCCCTTAACTCCGAAAAGCCCGGCAGGGCAGCGTTTCGTCGACGAGCATCCGCATGGTCATTGGGGCGCTCACGACCAATTGCTGCAGCGTGCCCGTACGACCTTGGAGCTTGCCGACTTCCGCGTGCACGATCTCCGGCGCACAGCGGCGACCGGTATGGCCGAACTCGGCGTCAACCCGCATACCATCTCGCTCGTGCTCAACCATATTCGGCTCGCAACGGCACCGTCACCAGTGCCGTCCACGTCAAATACAGCTATGACAAAGAGAAGCGAGAGGCGCTGGAGATTTGGGGGCGCCGCTTGCAGGAGATCGTCGGTGCGTCTGTGCCCGCATCATGGGTTGCTCGAGATGCGGTCCATCCGGCAACCTGACGGTTGGCTTGACCCATTCCGTTGTTCGGGATACTATAAACAGAATGATCAGGAGCTTCCGCTGCAAAGACACCGAAGCTCTTGCCGACGATCAAGCAGTCAAACGCTTCGGAGGCATTGAGCGCTCGGCTCGGCGGAAACTCGAGATGCTGGCATCGGCGGCGCGCCTCGACGATCTCCGGGTTCCGCCCGGCAACCGGCTGGAAGCGCTCAAGGGTGACCGCAAAGGACAGCACAGCATCCGTATCAACGATCAATGGCGCATCTGCTTTCGATGGAACGACGGCGCAGAGGACGTTGAAATCGTCGACTATCACTGAACCGACAAAATGAAGATCACGCCGATGAGCAAGACGCTGCCTCCGATCCCGCCCGGCGAGATTCTGCTCGAAGAGTTCATGCGCCCGCTCGGCATCAGTCAGAACAAGCTGGCGCGTGACCTCGATGTGCCCGTCGCCCGCATCAATGACATCATCCACGCCAAGCGCGGCATCTCCGCCGATACCGCCCTGCGGCTGGCGACCTACTTCGAGATGACAGCGGAGTTCTGGTTGAATCTGCAAACCCGGTACGATCTGAAGATTGCGGCGGCAACCATGGGCGACCATGTCAAGCGATCCGTCCGGCCGCACCGATCCGCCGCTTGAGTTCTGAGGTTCCCATGACCGATCAACTAGCGCCGGCTCTCGAAGCAACCCTCCGCCGTCTCCTTGGGACGCAAGTACCGTTCAAGGTGCAACTCGCCGCTCGCATCGAGCATGTTTCCGCAGCGTTCGCCGACGACTACGATAGCCACCCGCTTTCGGCTCGCTCAATCGTCGCGCTCATCGACTTTCTTGAAGCCACTCCTCCATCGGGCTTTCCCGACCTCACCTTGACGCCGACGGGTAACTGCTATGCCGAGTGGCATGGATCACAGGACCGCAAAGGTGGTGGGATAGGCGTAGGTGTCCGTCGTCAGCGCACCGCCGACTGGGCGTCGCCCTTTCAGGCATAAAGCGAGATCTCCCCGGGCAAGAACGCCGACCTTCCCTGCGCAACCGCCGGACTTACACCGCCTGGACCTTGGTCACGAGAGCTTCGCGGTCATTGGCCCGCTCCCCTGTGCGGCATCGCCTTGTATCCGGTTCCTGTACGTCGGCCCGCAGTTTCGCTCCCCGCTTCTTTCACGCCGTCCTCGCGGTCCGACGCTCTCTGGTTCACTTCGCTCGCTGCGACCAGCTCACGAGAGGACTTTCACCTCCAAGTCAGCGCCCGTGCCGGGCGCACCAACGCTAAAAGGAGCGCCGAGCGCTCCTTTTATCATGCCTTAACCCTGAGTGCGCTTCAGTTGCCCATCAGCAACCGCGCGTCGGTGGTCCAACGCCCCTTAAAAGCGATGTTTGAGGGAGCCGCGAATCTTTGCGTCCTCTTCCTGACCCTGACGCAGATTGTCCTGCGGTCCCGGAGCCTTGGGATCGTTCACGCCGTAGAGCAACTCGAGGCCGAAATCCAACTTTGGTAGAACGCCGAGCTTGCCAAGGCCGGGGATGCGAATCTCGATGCCTTGCGATGGCGCGTTGTCGATCGACGTGCCGGTGCCGCTCAGGTCCAACGGTGCCTTGGTCGCTTCTTGAGCCTGTCCACCTTTGGTCTCCTGGAACGCAACCGCAGCTGAGCTTGCGAAGCCCAGTGCAGCGCCCAGAAGAAACCATCTCATCCGCTTCATCGTAATATTCCCCGCGGCCGAATGCCCTCATGCCGACGCGCATTACATGCAGCGTAGACTTGGCGAACTCAAGCCTTTACTCACCAAGGTAAACTTTGGCTGAACGTTTCCGGCGCGGTTGTTGTTTTTTGGTCATGATGCAACGCGGCAACTGCTTTTCGTAATTCGCGCGGCATAGGCGCGCGCCTTGAAATATCCACAAGATTATCGAAAGGAAGCTCGGCGCAGCAAGGCCAAAGCTGCCGTCACGGTCAACATCCGAATCTCGCCGCGGCTGAGCTCGCCGAACCGGCATTCCTCGGCCAATGTGGGTTCGCCCCGACGAGCCGCCGCGACGTGAACCAGCCCGACCGGCTTGCTGACGGTGCCGCCGCCCGGGCCAGCAACGCCAGTGACCGCGACCGAGACGTGGGCACGCGAGCGGGCAATGGCGCCCTCGGCCATGGCGACGGCGACCTCGCGGCTGACGGCGCCAACGCGGGCGATGAGTGCGGGATCGATGCCGAGCAGTTCGGCCTTGGCCTCGTTCGAGTAGGTGATGAACCCGCGCTCGAGGACTGATGACGATCCAGGGCTCTCGGTCAGCAGAGCAGCGATCAATCCGCCCGTGCAGCTTTCAGCCGTCGCAACCATGAGGCGAGCCTGCTTCAGGTCTTCGAGCAAGCGTGCGGCGTCGCGAACGAGGGCGTCGGTGAACATGTCCGGGTCCAGGTGCTTTGCTGCTGCCGCCGAAACGCTGAAGCGGCGCTCGAGGGTGTCCCCGGCGCCGCTTCAAGCTAGTCAACTGGTTGGCTGGTGGCAAATCAGGTTGCGGCCAGCTTCTCCGCTTGTGTCAGCAGGATATCGAGCGTGTTGCGGCTTTCCTTGCCCATCACGTCGGTGGCACGGCGTTGCGCGGCCTGCCAAACCGGAAACGCGTCGCGGATCACCGACTGACCGCGCGGGGTCAGGTGCAAGCCACGGCCGCGGCGGCCGGCCGGCGGATCCATGATGATGTGGCCGAGCGCCAGCAGACGCTTCAAATTGCGCGACAGCGTCGACTTCTCGATGTCGAGCTCCAGACCGATCTCGGCGGCGGTGATGCCGTCGGTCTGGGCCAACTGGTTCAGCAGTGTGAACTGGCTGGCCGTGATCTTGTGGGCGCGCAATGCGTCGTCGTAGACGCGGGTGACGATGCGGCTCAACTGGCGTACGCGTGTTGCGATGCAGCTCTCGGAGGTCGAGGCCGCGATGGTTTCGAGCTCACCCTTCGCGATCTGCGCTGCCGGTGTCATGATGTTCATAGTGCGGGCTCCCCCACGGTGCCTGTGAAGATACAACCACCCTTGCAACGATTCGGGCGGAGCCGGCAACACGGCTGCTTGGGTTTGTCATATTTCGACGGGAGATAACGGCATGCGCATCGCGGCTGTGAACACGCACGTTCTGGAGGCGCCGCTCGAGGAGCCGTTCGCCTGGTCGTTCAATAAGACGTCCGTGCGCGGTGCCTGCCTCGTCGAGATCGTCACCGAGGACGGCACGGCCGGCTGGGGCGAATGCTTCGGGCCGCCGGCATTGAACGCGGCGGTCGTCGGCGCCTACAAGGCACATCTTCTCGGTGCGGATGCGCTCGCAACCGAAAAGCACTGGCAGACGCTCTACAACACTTACCGCGATCAAGGACAGAAGGGCTTGGCCATCACGGCGCTCTCCGGCGTCGACATCGCGCTTTGGGACCTCAAGGGCAAGCTGCTCGGCCAACCCGTGCACCGGCTGATGGGCGGGCCGCTGCGGACTGAAGTGCGCGCCTATGCGACCGGCACTTACCGGCGCGGGTGCGGCAACGTGGAGGACTACATTTCCGAGGAAGTGCGCGGCTACGTCAGCGAGGGCTTCTCGGCGGTGAAGTTGAAGATCGGCTTCGGCGTCGAGGAGGACGCGCGCCTGATCGCAGCCGTCCGCGACGTCATCGGGCCGCGCACGGGGCTGATGCTCGACGCCAACCACGGGTTCGACGTGATCGAGGCGGTGGCGTTGGGCCGCCGCGTCGCCAAGTACAACATCGGCTGGTTCGAGGAGCCGGTGGTGCCAGACGAGCTCGACTCCTACGTGGAAGTGCGGCGCGGGCAGCCGATCCCGGTCGCGGGCGGGGAATGCGAGTTCACGCGCTGGGGCTTCCGCGAGGTGCTGACGCGGCGCGCCATGGACATCATCCAGCCCGACACCTGCGCTGCCGGTGGCCTTTCCGAGTGCAAGAAGATTGCCGATATGGCGACCGCGTTCGGCGTGCGCTACGTGCCGCACGTCTGGGGAACCGGCATCGGATTGGCCGCTGCGATGCAGTTGCTGGCCGTGCTGCCGCATACGCCGCCGCGCCATACGCCGATCGAGCCGTTGCTGGAATTCGACCGCTCCGAGCATCCGTTCCGGCAGGCAGTTTTGAAACGCGAATTGGAGCATAAGGGCGGCGTCGTGAAGGTGCCCGAAGGTCCCGGCCTCGGGATCGAGGTGGATCGCGTGGCAGTGGAGCGGTTCAGGAAGAAGGCGTAGGGGGCCAAGGTCGGGTTGACAGGCTCGAACTCACCCGACCTCGGCCAGCAGCGACAGCTGGCGCACGAAGGTGCCGTCGCGGTCGACGAGGCGGGTCGGGTAATCGCCGGTGAAGCAGTGGTCGGTGAACAACGGCGCGCGGGGATCGCGGCGGTCGTGGCCCATGGCGCGATAGATGCCGTCGACCGAGAGGAATGCCAAACTGTCAGCGCCCATGAATTCGCGCATCTGCTCGACCGTCATGTTGGCGGCAAGCAGGTCCTGCGTGCGCGGGGTGTCGATGCCGTAAAAATCCGGATGCGTGATCGGTGGGCTCGAAATGCGCATGTGCACCTCGCGAGCACCCGCCTCCTTGATCATCGCCACGATCTTCTTGGAAGTCGTGCCGCGCACCACGCTGTCGTCGATCAACACGACGCGGGCGCCGCGGATGACGCCCGGATTGGCGGAGTGCTTGAGCTTCACGCCCAAGGCGCGGATCTGCTGCTGCGGCTCGATGAAGGTGCGGCCGACGTAGTGATTGCGGATGATGCCGAGTTCGAACGGAATGCTGGCGTGGCGGGCATAACCGATCGCTGCCGGTACGCCCGAGTCGGGAATTGGCACGATCACGTCGGCGGGAACGCCGGATTCCTTGGACAGCTCCGCGCCCATGGCGCGACGGATATCGTAGACGCTGCGGCCGCCGACGATACTGTCAGGCCGCGCGAAATAGATGTACTCGAAGATGCAGGGGCGGGCGGGACGGCGCGGGAACGGGCGGTGGCTCTGGACGCCGTGCTCGGTGATGACGACCACCTCGCCGTTCTCGATCTCGCGCACAAACTCGGCGCCGACGATGTCGAGCGCGCAGGTCTCGGAGGTGAGCACATAGGCCTCCCCGAGACGCCCGAGCACCAGCGGGCGGATGCCGATCGGGTCGCGGGCGCCGATCAGCATGCCGTTGGTGAGACAGACCAGCGCATAGGCGCCTTCGATCTCGTGCAGCGCGTCGATGAAGCGGTCGACGATGCGGCGCTTCTTCGAGCGCGCGATCAGATGCAGGATGACTTCGGTGTCGGAGGTGGACTGGCAGATGGCGCCGGAGGACACCAACTCCTTGCGGATCGTCAGCGCGTTGGTGAGGTTGCCGTTGTGGGCGACCGCAAAGCCGCCCTGGTCCAGGTCGGCGAACAGCGGCTGCACGTTGCGCAGCACCACGTCGCCGGTCGTCGAGTAGCGGTTGTGGCCGAGGGCCATATTGCCCTTCAAGCGCTCGATGACGTACTTTTTGTTGAAGTTGTCTCCGACCAAGCCGAGGCGCCGCTCCTGGTTGAAGCGTTTGCCGTCGAACGTGACGATACCGCAGCCTTCCTGGCCGCGATGCTGGAGCGCGTGCAGGCCGAGGGCGGTCAGGGCGGCGGCACCTTCATGGCCGAAGACGCCGAACACGCCGCATTCCTCGCGCAGCCGGTCGTCGCCGTGGCGGTTGTACCCGTGGTCACCGTGTGGGAGTGCTGGGAAAGCCAGCGGAGGGCTCGCGGCCGTTGCAGGGTCTCGACTGCAATCGCTTGCCAGACCACGCGCCATGGATGCCGCTCCGTCGCTGCTGCCGTATGTCGTAAGAGTGCTAGTGTGGCGGTTCGGAAGTCCGCGCCCACTTTGTGGCTGGCTCAACGCGCGAACTTCCGAACATGACGCCACACTAAGCCAATAATTACCCTAGTGTCCTTATCGTTCGCGAAGTTCGGACAGCGCTCGCAGTAGGTGGTGACGAACTTCGCGAACGGGACACTAGCCACCGACCCCGGTCGATGGCGTTCGTATAGAACGAAATCAGGGGTTTGGCTATCCCGCGCGCGTTATTTGGGTGTGCGCAAATGGGCGCTAAGGTTCGGCAAGCGAACTTGAGAGATGCAATACCTTCGTGCAGTTGCTTTGACCGCTGCCTCGCCGCTGACCGCGCCAACCGGCCGGCTCCGCGGAGCGGTGGCGGTTGGCGCAATGCAAAACGATCCCGGCGGCCCGATTGTCGATGACAGGTCGAACGTTTCGATCGCCGGTATAAGGCTTTCGCCAGGTCCGCCAAGACCAACATCAGGCCCTCGGTGGTCCCGATCTCTGCGTCGTGCTGTGCCTGGATCACGAGCCGCTTGTGCAACAGCAAACAGCTGAGCAACATCATGATCCAATACGACGCGCTCGCCTCGGATTTCGTGCACCGGGACGGCGGGGATTGCCGGGGCTACAACATCGATTTCGGTCTTCTTGGTCATGTTGATCCATCTTGAGGTCGCAATATGCGACCTCAAGATGGATGATGCGGCGCTCGCTGCCAATACCTCACCGACCCAATGCCATGCCCGGTCGTACGATCGGGCAAGCTCACCCCGCCTGCTCGGGCTTCGGGGCCTTCTCGATCACGCGCTCCAGCACGGGGCGGAGCGATTTGGCCGAACGTTCGAGCATGCCGAGTGACTTCGACTCCTTGACCCAGACGGGTTGCTTGTCCCGCTCCGGGTAGAACTCCTGGTAAAACATGAACGGGATGAGAACCAGGACGAAACCGCGCACCGCCCCGAACACGAACCCGAGGATCCGGTCGATCATGCCGACCTGACTGTCGAGGATCGAATCGGAGATCCGGGTCGTGATGATGTGCACGACCGTCAACACGACCAGGAAGATGACCGCGCCGAGCGCGATCTGGGCGACGATGGGCGGCGCACCGAACTGCTTGCCGAGGACTTCCACCTGCTGCCGGAGATTTCCATCCACCGGGCGCGAGGCATAGACGAAGTAGCCGGTAGCCGCTGCACCGGCCACCCATGACAGGATCGAGAGCACCTCGCGGGTGAGGCCCCGATACATGGCGAGCAGGCCCGAAAGGGCGGCAATTCCGAGCAGCGCGACGTCGATATAGGTCAGGGGCCCGAGCATTAGGAGGTCCTGGACTTTGGAGGATCATTCGTGCGCCCATTCAGTTGTGCGGGCACGTGCAAACCGGATTCGATCACTGGCATGGCGCAATGGCCTCCGCAAGCTCCTTGAGGTGCGAAAGCCGTTGAACACTCAGCTTGGGCGTCTTGAAGTCGAGATCACCGGCAGCCGGCACGAAGGCTTGCCTGAAGCCGAGCTTCTGAGCTTCCCTGAGCCGCGTCGTCATGTGACCTGCTGCTCTGACTGCGCCGGACAAGCTGATCTCACCGAAGTACACGTGATCCATCGGTAGCACAGCACCCGATAGTGACGACAGCAGGGCGGCGGCGGCGGCAAGGTCGGCGGCGGGTTCCGTGATCTTCAGGCCGCCCGCGACGTTGAGATAGACATCGTGGTTGCCGAGCGACACCCCGCAGCGGGCGTCGAGCACGGCGAGCAGCATCGAGAGACGGTTGCTGTCCCAACCGACCACGGCGCGGCGCGGAGTGCCGAGTGCCGAGGGCGCGACCAGGGCCTGGATCTCGACCAACAAGGGGCGCGTGCCTTCGACGCCGGCGAATACAGCTGCGCCCGGCGCCTTGGCATCGCGGTCACCGAGGAACAGCTCCGACGGGTTCGCGACCTCGCGCAGGCCCGACTGCACCATCTCGAAGACGCCAATCTCGTCGGTGGCGCCGAACCGGTTCTTGACAGAGCGCAGGATCCGGAACGGGTGCCCGCGGTCGCCCTCGAAATAGAGCACGGTGTCGACCATGTGCTCGATCACCTTGGGGCCGGCGATGTTACCGTCCTTGGTCACGTGGCCAACGAGCAGCAATGCCGAGCCGGATTGCTTGGCGTAGCGGATCAGCGATTGGGTGGCGGCGCGAACCTGGCTGACGGTGCCCGGTGCCCCATCCAGCGCGTCCGCCCAGAGCGTCTGAATGGAATCGATGACGATCAGGTCCGGGCGTTTGCCCTCGCCGAGCGTTGCCAGGATGTTGGCGAGGTTGGTTTCGCTGGCCAAGGCGACCGGCGCCTTGGAGAGGCCGAGGCGTTCGGCGCGCAGCCGCACTTGGGCGGTCGCTTCTTCGCCGGAGAAATACATGGCGCGGCGGCCGTCCTTGGCGAAGGCGGCGGCGAGTTGCAGCAGCAGCGTTGATTTGCCGATGCCGGGTTCGCCGCCGATCAGCAGCGCGGAGCCGGGCACGATGCCGCCGCCGGTGACGCGGTCGAGCTCGTTGAGGCCGGTGACGATGCGTGGCGGTGCTTCACCGCGCGCGTCCAGGGATTCGAGCACGATCGCCCGTCCGCGCGTCGATCTGGTGATGCCGGAACCGGGCGCGGGGCCTGCGTCGGTTTCCTCGACGAGCGTGTTCCAGGCCTCGCAGGACGGGCACTTGCCGACCCAACGCGTGGTGACGCCGCCGCACGACTGGCAGACGAAGCTGTTTCTCGGGACCTTGGCCATGCGGCACACAACTCTGATTCGGGCGCGCGGAGCGAGCGGACGTGGCGGCAAACATGTGCATCGCCATTGTCGAACCGATCACAGCAATGGCTGCACGTCCACGACGCCGCACAAATCCCAAGCGTAGTGTTCAGGCCAGTCAGGCGGCCCATGAGCGGAGGGCATCGCGACCTGAGTATAACGTTGGCGGATTTGCCGACGCGGGGGTGTGGGGGACGATCGCGCTACTTCAGCCGCGTGTGCTGGTAGATGTCGGCGATCGCCAGACTGGTGCCGAGGGGGGGCAGCGCCAAGCGCGCGGCATCCGGCCCGACGATCTCCTCCGCCCAGTCGTTGGCGCGGTCATAGCGGCGGATCTCGATCGTCCTGGTGGCGATGGTCAGGTCGTGCTGGCAATTCGGTGCGCCGGCATAGACCTTGCGCCGCCACTCACGCTGTTGCCTTGGCCTTGACCGTGCTCAGGCGGGCGGCCACAGTCGCGCGCGATGGAATGCTTGATCCGGAGAACAATGATGGCGCCCCTGACGCGTTTGCTGGGACGGATGACGGTTTGTGGGCTGATCGTGCTGGCGGGCGTCGGGAACACCGTGGCCGAGACCTATCCGTCGCGGCCGATCCGGCTGATCGTGCCATTTCCGCCGGGCGGCGCGCTCGACGCAATCGCGCGGCGTGTACAGCCGGTCGTGCAGAGGGAACTCGGCGGCATCAGCGTCATCATCGACAACAAGGCCGGCGCCTCGGCATCGATCGGCACGGCAGCCGCGGCCGTTGCCCCGCCGGACGGCTACACGGTGCTGATGATGTTCGACACGCACGCCGTCAACCCGTCGCTGATGAGCCTGCCCTACGACTCGATCAAGGATTTCGCGCCGGTCATGAAGATCGGCGAGGCACCGATGATCCTGGTCGCCAACCCCGCCGCGCCGCAGAAAACCTTTGCCGACGTTGTTGCCGCCGCCAAGGCCAAGCCTGGCACGGTGCCCTACGGCACGGTCGGCCAGGGTAGTCTCGCGCATCTCGTCATGTCACAGATGCGGCGCGAGCTCGACGTCGATTGGACGCATGTGCCCTACAAGGGCGGCGCTCCGATGGTGAATGACGTGACCGCCGGCCATCTGCCGTTTGCGATCGCTTCGATTGCCCTGCTCGGCTCACATGTGAAGGCCGGTAAGTTGACCGGCCTCGCGGTCACCTCGCCGAAGCGTCATCCGCAGTTCCCGAATACCCCAACCGTCGGCGAGCTCGGTGTGCCGGGCTTTGCGGCGAACGCGTGGTGGGGGCTGATGGTGCCGGCGAAGACACCGCCCGAGATTATTGCGCGTCTCAATGCCGCGTTCACGGCGGCGTTCAACGATCCCGGCGTGAAAGAGACGCTCGTCGATCAGGCCGGCATCATTTACGACATGGCGACGCCGGAAGCGTTCGCTGCGTTCGTCGCGACGGAAATCGATCGCTGGTCCAAGGTCGTCCGGGACAACAAGATCTCGCCGGAGTGATCGAGCGCCGAGGCGACCGAGTCGCGTTGGCCACGCGTAGAGACGCGAGCTCCACGAGGTCTGTCCGTTGGCACACAGGCGAAATAAAGCGAAACTTATCCCCCTAGGTTGGGGCCCCGGTATTCTCGCCGTTGTCTGCATCCGGTCCGAAGGGCGTTCGTCGCGAGACGTCTCGATGTGCGCGATGCGGATGCCGCTCCTGGTGCGAGTAGCGCTTGCGCTACTTACGTTCACCAGCCTGCCGCTGCGGCGGACCGACGGGTCCGTGGAGCCGCCAACCGACGGCACCAGCGGGTGGAGAAAGCGAGCGGCCACGGGGCGGTGAGAGCCGCAAAGTTGAAATGCAAGTCGGTGCGCTCTGCCGCCCCGTACTTCTTTTTCTTGGCCCTTCGGATGCCCACTTCGCATCCGGGCCGTGGATACGGCGTGCTATGGAGATTGGACTTCGTTGCCCAGTGCCAACCGGCGCGCGCAGACCGCGTGCCATGGAGATTCACCGGCGTGAGGCTGGGGCCGATGGGGGTGTTGGTAGGTAGGCTCGCAAGCGGCAATCGGAATAAGGACGAGCCGAACTGATGGGATGCGGGCGCCGAATTGAGGCAAATCCGCTCAGAGCTTACTCGCCCGCTCCGCGTGGTCGAATTCCGCCTCGGGTAGCGGTTCCCAGAAAGAATCCGGCAACGTGAAGCGCCCCTTGAAAGCCCCGAACTCGCGCTTCGGTGGCTTCGATGCGACGGGTGTCAGACGCACCACCGGCGTCTCGTCGCGCGCGATGATCACCTCCTCGCCGGCTTCGGCCTCGGCGAGCAGTTTGGACAAGTGTGTCTTGGCCTGATGGACTGTGTAGATTGGCATGTCAGCTACCTCGATGTGGTTAGCTAACATGCTTAGCCAATGGTGTCGATGAAGTGGCAACCTGCTTCGTAGGTGCAAAGGTCCGGACCTGCCGCCGCATCTTGTATTCATGTCAAATCCCGAATTTGGCCAAAAGTTCCCGGGACGTCTCGATACGCTTCCAGAACAGCTCAGCTTCCCTGGTCTTCCCGGATTGGGTCGCCAACTCGTGGCCAAGCACTGCAACCTGCTGCGTCATCGCCCAACTTTCGCGGGACAACCTGCGCAATGTCGGCGTGTCGACCATCTTTCCAATCGGTTTCATGGGAATTAGGTCCACCGCCCGCAAGCAGTCGGCGATTGCCGACTCTGGTTTGCCCAATGCTCTGTGCGCCAATGCCCGAAGCGTCAGAGCGCGCATCTGCATATTGTTGGCGGATACCGACGATAAAAGGGAATCAAGAGAGTCGATCGCTTCGGCAAAGCGACCGTGCTTCAGAAGCGCATCCGCTTCACCCAGAGCATGGCTAGCAGCCTTCGCGCGGCTTTCTCCGCGTTGACCAATAATGATGATTGTAATCATCACCAATAGCCCGATTCCGATGCATGCAGCCGCTACGATCGGCCCACCGACAATGAATGCCTGGATCGTCACTAAAATGATTGCGCCCGCCAATAGGATCACCCGCACAACGCGCATGCGCTCCACCCGTAGTTCAAACGAGATTTTGAGTTCTGCTTAGAGAAGAACTAAAATACTGCCAAGAAATGGCCACGGACGCTTCGTCTGGTCAGATGGTGAACGACGTCTCGTCAACGGCCAGACCTAAAATGTTCCTGCCCACTTAATGCGCGGCTTCCCAGTTGTCGGCGGCCTTGGCATCGACGTGGATCGGCACGGAGAATTTGACGGCGGGTTGCGGCGCTTCTTCCATGATCCGGCGCACGAGGGGAATGGCCTTGGCGACCTCTCCCTCCTTCGCCTCGAAGA
>JANLQP010000082.1:0-2218 GCA_031367895.1 Hyphomicrobiales bacterium | reverse complement strand
GGCGCGACCCTCGCGCTGTCGAATGGCCAAGCCGCGGCGAAGTCGTGTGCGGAGTTGCGGGCACTGTGCTGGACGATGCGCAACGACAAGTCCGATTGCACTGGTCCCTATCAGCGCTGCGTTAAGACTGGCACATTCGTCACGCCGCTTGGGCGCGTGTTCAAGGCGACGAAGTAGCGTGGCGGCACGTCAATGATCCAGGCGCGGCATTCACGCTTACGCGTGTTATTGGACCATGGACGATCGCCAGCAGCCAGGAGAGGCTTGTGCGGTTGATCGTGCCGATAAACCCAAGGCCCCCGTCACTTATCCGGAGCCAACCCAGAAATGTCCGCTCCCGGTGAGCTGCAGAAGGTAAATGAACAAAACAAGAAACCGCCGCTAAGGGTCAATTGCCGCCACTTGGGCATGAAGTTGCCACGGACGGTCGACCCCTACCAGCGGAAAGTCGGAGTACAGAAGGGGTCCGATGTTCTGATGCTGGTGTCGCGGAATGTCGCCGCTTGACCGACGACAGCGCAGCGCCGTTGACTTCGACTGCTCAAGCGCCTCACCTGCGGGAGCATTCCACTTGAAGTTCGTGGAGGTCACGGTGGTGATTAGGCTGGCGCCCAAATCAAACGCTCTGGCGGCGGACCGTTGCTATTCGCGTTTCACCGGCTTCCCTGCCGACGCCACCGCTTGCCCGTAAACCTCGCGCGCGGAGCGCTTCGAGATGCGCCCCTCGGCCAGGTCCGCCGCCACCGCCTCTGGACTGCGGTCTGCAGGCTTGCCCAGTCCGCCGCCGCCCGGTGTCATGATCACCAGCCGGTCGTCGGCCGGGATCGTCTGGAAGCCCTTGCCTTTGAGCTTCTTGCCGGACTTGAGCGATACGGTCGCTGCCAGGCCGTTGGCGCCGCCGTCCTTGCCGCGCGGCGGGTGGTCGATCCGGTCGAAGGCGGCCAGCAACTCGAATGGCTGGTCTATTCTGCTGCCGATCTCGATCTCCTGGCCGAGGCCGCCGCGTGAGCGCCCGGCGCCGCCCGAATCCTCGCGGAGTTGCTTCCTCCAGAAGATCACCGGCATGATCTGTTCGGCGATCTCGACCGGCGTGCCGCGCACACCTGATGGATAGGCCGTCGCCGAGAGCCCGTCCTGCTCGGGCCTTGCACCGGTGCCGCCGTTCGAGGTGAACGTGGTCGCGAAACCATAGTTGCCGCGCATCTGGTCGCCGGTCTGGCCGCGCAGCGTGATGTTGAAAAGGCAGGATGTGCCTTCCGCTGGAACCCGCTCGGGGATTGCCTGACGCAGGCATCCGAACACCACATCGGGGAGCATCTGGCCGGTGATGTGACGGGCAAGCACGGGCTTCGGTTTCGGCGCGTTGAGGATGGAGCCCAACGGCGCCGACACGGTGAGTGGCGCCAGTGAGCCCGCATTGTTCGGAATGCGGCTCGCAACGACGCAGCCGAGGCCGAATACGGTGTAGGCCGTCGTATAGGCCATCGGCACATTGATGCCGCGCTTCGAGGCGGGGCTCGTTCCCGTGTAGTCGACATGAATGCCGGTGGCGCTGACCGTCGTCGTACCGACCAGCTCGATCGGCTCGTCGTAGCCGTCGATCGTCATCGAATTCTTCCAGGTGCCTTTCGGCAGCTTGGCGATCTCGGCCAGAACCGCCTCGCGGCTGCGGTCGCAGATGTGGTCGGCGAGCCGATCGAGATCGTCGAGATCGAACTCCACCATCATCTCGATCAGGCGGCGCGCACCGACGTCGTTGCAATTCGCGAGCGAGTAGACATCACCCTCGGTGTCGACCGGTAACCGCGTGTTGGCGCGGATCATCGACATCAGCGTCTCGTTGAGCTTGCCGGCCTCGGCGAGCTTCAACATCGGAATGTACAGCCCCTCCATGAACACGTCGGTCGCGTCAGGGCCGAAGCCGAGGCCGCCGATGTCCATCAAGTGGCTGGTGCACGAGAACAGCGCGACGAGCGTGCCCTTGTGAAAGCAGGGGGTCGTCAGCACGAAGTCGTTGAGATGCCCGGTGCCCATCCACGGATCGTTCGTGATGTAGATGTCGCCGGGCTTCATCGTTTCCAGCGGGAAATGCCGGATGAAGTGGTGCACCGATTCAGCCATCGAGTTGACGTGACCGGGCGTTCCCGTGACGGCCTGCGCCAGCATGCGGCCTTTGCGATCGAACACGCCGGCCGAGAGATCGCCGGCCTCGCGCACG
>JANLQP010000030.1:0-21500 GCA_031367895.1 Hyphomicrobiales bacterium | reverse complement strand
GCGGGGGGGATGGCGGGGTGAAGTCAGACCCAGGTAAGGCGGACGAGTTCTATGGAATACTTGGCTTTTCTGATCGCCATCCCATTGTGCCTCGTGCGCGTCGGTTTTACCGTGACGCAAAATCGCGGACTTGCATCATTCGGCCTCTGGTTGCTTGGGGCAGCGCTTCTGTTGGTGCCCTTCACAGCTCAGCTTGAATCGAAGGTTGAAACCAAGCAGCTCAAGGCGTTGCTTGAGATGTATCGAACATTCAATGGCACTTGCAAAGCTTTCGTAGGAGGTCCAACCGAAGGTCGGTTTCGCGAGGTCCCTTGCACGATTGATCAGGTGGAGAAGTTGGCGAACTTTGGTTCGAGGCTCAATTTTGATGGCGTGCTCCTCCCGCTAAAGTACTTCTTTCTTCAACTCACGGCATTTACAACATTGTTTCTGCTGGCTGGAAGTCTGCTCTCTCGTTTCACTGCAACCAACGGAACCAGTGCGTGAGTACGACGATTGAGGAACACCTGACGTGGACAACGCATCGATCGAACAGCGGTTGACCGAGCTGGAAAAAGAGGGCGGAGCTGAAAGCCGAGATTCGCAAAGGCCCCGGCAAGGACGATTGGCTGAAGATGGTCGGTTGGGCAAAGGACGATCCGGTCTACGACGAAGCAATGCGTTTGGTAGCGGCGTGGAGACGCCGGGAAAACCGCAAGTCCATCCGGGAATTGGAGCGGCAAGGATTGATCGATGCTGATCCTGGACACGGATAATCGCTCAGCCGAGTGACAGACCATCCCACGTTGGAACCCAGCAATTTGGAGGTCATATGCAGGAACGCAATCCAGCTACGCCAGCCGCAACGGCAGAGCTTCAAGATCGCATTACAGTACTCGAACAAGAGCTAGCAGCCCTGAAATCGACTGTTGGATTTCTCGTGCGCGAGGCAAACGCCAAGATGCTCGGCACGTTTGGGACTATGCCGGATGACGAGGTCAGTCGGGAAGCAGAGCGTCTCGGACGCGCCTATCGCGAGCGGCAACCGAAGTGTTGATCTTGGACACTGATCACTTCAGCGCGTTAATCCGAGGTACAGCCAAGGGGCTTCAATTGCGGGATCGGTTGGCACGCGTCGACGTGCCTATTGCGATCTCGATCATCACTGTCGAGGAAGGCTTCAGAGGTTGGACGTCTGAAGTTGCGAAATCTCGTAGCGCGGCGACGAGAGCGCGCGCATACGGTCTGCTTCAGGTATTTAGCGAAAGGCTGGCCAGTTGGAGAGTTGTTCCTTGGACCGAGCCGTGCGAGACGCCGCTCGCATCATTGACATCGTTGAAACTCGGTATCGGCACGATGGACCTTCGCATCGCCAGTATCGCGCTCACCAGCAACGCCACGCTGCTCTCCCGCAACCTCCGCGATTTCCAGAAGGTCCCCAACCTCTGCGTCGAGGACTGGCTGCATGACCCGCAAGACTGAAACGAACGAAAAGAACACCCCATGAAATTCACGCTCTCCTGGCTCAAGGACCACCTCGAAACCTCGGCAAGCCTCGCTGAGATCAGGGCGAAGCTCGATCAAATCGGGCTCGAGGTGGAGAGTATCGACGATCCGACGGAGAAGCTTGGCCGCTTCACGATCGCGCGTGTGCTCGAAGCCAAGCGCCACCCGCAAGCCGACCGGCTGCAGGTGCTGCAGGTCGAGATCGAGCCCGGCAAGCCCTCGGTCGAGGTGGTCTGCGGCGCGCCCAACGCCCGTGCTGGCCTCGTCGGCGTGTTCGCGCCGCTCGGCGCCTACATCCCGGGCACCGGCATCACGCTGGAGAAGAAACCGGTGCGCGGCGTCGTCTCGAACGGCATGATGCTGTCGGAACGCGAAATGCAACTCTCCGATGCGCACGAAGGCATCGTCGATCTCGACGCCAAGCTCGCGGCCAATGTCGGCCGCCGCTACGTCGACGTGCTGGGCCTCGGCGATCCCGTGATCGAGATCAAGCTGACGCCGAACCGGCCGGACTGCACGGGCGTCCACGGCATCGCACGCGATCTGGCGGCAGCCGGCATCGGCACGCTGAAGCCCGACAAGAAACTCGAGGGCGTCGAAGGCACATTCGATTGCCCGGTCGAGATCCTGCTCGAGTTCCCGGCGTTGGTCGGCGCGCCGTGCGCTTGCTTCGCCGGGCGCTACATCAAGGGCATCAGGAACGGCAAAGCACCGGCTTGGCTGCAGAAGCGCATCACGGCCATCGGTCTGCGCCCGATCAATGCCGTCGTCGACGTCACCAATTACATCATGATCGATCGCGGCCGGCCGCTGCACGTCTACGACGCCGACAAGCTCTCGGGCGCCATTCGCGCGCGCATGGGCCACAAGGGCGAAACGCTGCTCGCCCTCAATGGGCGCACCTACGACATCGACGAGACCATGTGCGTGATCGCCGACGCCAAGGACGTGCACGACATCGGCGGCATCATGGGCGGCGAGCACACCGGCTGCACCGAGACGACGACCAACGTGCTGATCGAATGCGCCTACTTCGAGCCGATCAGCATCGCAACGACCGGGCGCAAGCTCGGCTTGACGAGTGATGCGCGCTACCGCTTCGAGCGTGGCGTCGATCCGGCCTACATCGAGCCGGGCCTCGATCTCGCAACGCGCATGATGATCGACGTCGCTGGCGGCACGCCGTCGAAAAAGAGGATCGCGGGCAAACCGCCGTTGAAGCCGTTGACCGTGGACTTCGACTTCGCACGCGTCGAGAAGTTGATGGGCCTCAAACTGGCCGACGCCGAGATCCGGCGCACACTGGAGGCGCTTGGATTCGTCATCCACGGCCCGGCTGCTGGTGGGCAGCCGAAGGGCCCACTAAAAGTCACCGCGCCATCGTGGCGTTCGGACGTGCACGGCCCCGCAGATCTCGTCGAGGAAGTCGCGCGCATCGCCGGCCTGGAGGCAATTCCGTCGACGCCGCTGCCGCGTCTTGATGGCGGCGTCACGCGCGCGACGTTGACCGAGGGGCAGAAACGCGTGCGCCGCTCCCGCCGCACGCTGGCCGCACGTGGTTTCGTCGAGGCGATCACGTGGTCGTTCATCAAGCAGGGCGAGGCTGAGCATTTCGGCGGCGGCGCGGAAGCGCTGATCCTCGCCAATCCCATCTCGTCCGAGATGACGACGATGCGGCCGAGCCTGCTGCCGGGTCTGCTCGCGGCGGTGCAGCGCAACCGCAATCGCGGCTTCGCCGATGTGGCGCTGTTCGAGGTCGGCCAAGCCTATCGCGGCGACCAACCGGCCGATCAGCTGATCGCGGCGGCGGGCGTGCGCGCGGGTGCAGCGCGGCTCTCGGGCACTGGCCGGCATTGGGACGGCAAGGTCGCCGACGCCGATCTGTTCGAGGTCAAGGCGGACGCGATGAGCCTACTGCAAAGCCTCGGCTTCGACGCGACCAAAGCTCAGATCACACGCGACGCGCCGGCGTGGTTCCACCCCGGCCGATCCGGCACGCTGCGGCTCGGCCCCAAGGTCGTGCTTGCACACTTCGGCGAGTTGCATCCGGACACGTTGAAGCTGCTCGACGTGACCGGGCCAGTCGGCGGCTTCGAAGTGTTCCTCAACAACCTGCCGCCGGAAAAGAAGAAATCGCGCGCGAAACCGCCGCTCGAACTTACTGACTTGTTGCCCGTGACCCGGGACTTCTCATTTCTAGTTGCGACGTCAGTGGATGCCAGCGATGTGATCAAGGCCGCAATGAGCGCTGACAAAGCGCTAATTACCAGCGTATCCGTGTTCGACGTGTATAGGGGTAACGGGCTTGAGACTATTTCGTCAAACGAACCGATTGGTCGATTTGGCGCGGCAGCCGACAAGAAATCACTCGCAATCGAAGTGACGTTGACGCCGAAAGCGAAGACATTGACGGACGAGGAGATCGAGGCCGTTTGCAAAAAAGTCGCGGCTGAGGTGAAGCGCGCGACCGGCGGCGAGATCCGCGGGTGAAATGAGAATTCACCCCTTGCCGCTGCCCTTCCACCCCGCCGCGATCGCCTCGTCCTCGCTGCAGAACCAGCGGCCGCCGCGCGCTTCGACGACGCGCACGCGCTCGTACTCCGCCGACCACGGCAGGACGTAGGTGCGCGCTGCGCCAGCTACCTGCCCCTTGATCGGGCAGCCTTGCGGCGCGCGCTTCTTGGCGTCCGCCCACATTTTTGCACGCCACTCGGC
The DNA here is from genome assembly GCA_031367895.1 of Hyphomicrobiales bacterium. Classification (GTDB taxonomy): domain Bacteria; phylum Pseudomonadota; class Alphaproteobacteria; order Rhizobiales; family Hyphomicrobiaceae. The sequence goes on along the minus strand of JANLQP010000030.1, from coordinate 17,300 downwards.
CGGACGCTCGTTGTCGCCGCTCCAGAGCCCGAGCTTGGTTGAACGCGCTTCCGTTTCGGCGGATGCGTAGCGCGCCAGGAACCCTGTTGCCGCAAACACATGACCGCCCTTGACCAGTTCTGCGCCGATGTCCTTGGCGCCGTCCATGCAGGTGCCCTGGGCGTTGCCGGCAGCATCCTTGCCGCGCGTCTCGCATTTGAGCGGGCGGCCGTTGACGAGTTTGGCCAACGCCTGCACCGCGGTGTCGTTGCAGCGCCAGCGCTTGTTGCGTGCCCCCGTGCACACCTGTTCGCGCGCCGGCGCATCGATGCCGTCAAGGCGGACGACGGCATTGCCGACGCGCACGAGATCGGCGCCGACAACGGCCCCACGTCCTTCGATGATCTGAGCTGTGGAGGCAAACGGCAATGCCGCTGTGAGCGACCCAAGCGTTGGCATCGCAGCAAGCGACAGCGTCGGCCAGTTGCGCCATCCCGAACTGGCTCCGGGATTAGTCGTCACGGCAGCGCCGACAAGCCCGCATGCGGCGAGCCCGAACACCGCCGGCGCAAAGCGCGCCAATGGACCGGGCAGTCCGGCCCCACGCCCGAGCAGCAGGCGCGGCAGCAACGCCAGCATCAAGGCGATGCCGCCGACGTTGACCGCCATGCTGACTTGCGCATCGAGGCCCTTCAGCAGATACGCGCGTCCCGCGCCGAGTACGAGCAGCGTGGCGCCGCCAATCGCCAAGGGCTTGCCGATGTTTGGCCGCGCCAGAACCGCGAGCAGCGGCTCCAGCAGCTGCACGATACCGCGCCAAAGGCCACGGAGTGTCATCGCCAGAAATCCGATCATTGCACCGAGACCTCGCCCGAGCCCGCTTGCCGCAAGACGCGAGCCGGCGCCGAGATGACGAGCGCCATGTCGCGCGGCACCTCCAGCAGCAACGCCTGCGGCCTTGGCGCCCTCGACCGCGTGCTGCTTCACGCGTTCGGCCTTGTCGCGGCGCGCCTCACGCCGCAGCTTGATGGTCGTGCGCACGTACTGGCGCCATTCGAACGGTTCGTCGCGGCGCCGCCAGCCGAGGAAAGTCGCGATCATGGGTCACCCCCAATTCAACTGTGACGCCGCAGATCATCATGCGCGGCTGATTCGATCAAATCGGAACAAGCGGCGAGCATCGGGCAAAATTGGGGCAACCGCGCGGCTCGGAATCGTATCAACCTGTGGTGCGGACAACGGGTCACACCGCGGTCTGCCCGACTTCACCGACGCGCAGGACTACTTCCCTTCACCCTTCCTGGCCTTCTTGCCGTTCTTCTTGTCCTTTTCGGCGGCGCTGTTGTCCGAGCCATTTTTCGCGGGCGTCTTGGCTGCAAGCAGCCGCGCGTGGTCGCGCTTCGTCTGCTCGGCATAGAGCATGGCGAAGCTCGCCAGCGCGTCGTCCATCGTCTCCGACTTGCCCATGTAGCCGGCGAGCACCGCCGTATCGCCGGAGCGCGCGTGCGCCCGCGCGAGCGTCCGGCCGCACAGCGCGGCATAGGCCGGCAATGCGTTGCCCTGAATGACTTCGCTCAGCGAACCAAGCCGCCGGTTCTTCAGGTGGCGCACGTAAAAACGCCGCTCGGTAACCTTGTCCTGGGCCCAGCCGAGGAAGATGTCGCTCGCCGCCTGCATGATGCGCTGGCCTTCGACGACACGGCGCCCTTGGTGCATGATGGGCTGCTTGGGGATACCGATACGCTCCAGCACGGAATTGCGCGCTTCCTTGATCTGCAGGAACAGCGGCTCTGAGTCACCCGTTACGAACAGGCCGATGGCGCAGAACGTGCCGACGCTGCCAACGCCGACGACTTTGAACGCGACGTCTGCCAACCGGTAGCGTTGCGCGAGGACGCGGCGTTCCGGCGGCAGCGTCGTGAGATAGGTCTCGAACACAGCGTTGGCGTCGATCCGGTCGCGGGTGTTGGCGGCGTCGTTGAAATGATAGATCAGCGGCGGCCTGTCTTCGATGTGCAGCTTGCCGCCCGTCGTGCTGGCGAGCTTCGGGAAATTCTCGTCATTGGCGAGCTGCCCATGTGCGACCGCGAGCGAGCCGACGATCTGGCGGCGCAGGTCGGCATCGTCGAATTGCTCGATCTCCTGTTCCAGCAGCATGCGTGTATGCCAGATGTCGAGCGGCGCCAGGCGGGCAAGCTTGGCGATGCGTTCGCGATAGGCTGCGGCCGCCGTCCGCGCGATGGCGCGTGCTTTCTTGTCCGAGAGCCCAGCATCGAGTGCCGCCACGGCCATGCTCGCGACGAGGCGTTTCAAATCGACCGTGAAATCGATGTCGGGCAAGGTCTCGTCGAAGTCGTTGATGTCGAAGAGCACGTTGCCTTCCGGCGTCAGGAAGGCGCCGAAGTTCATCAGATGGCAGTCGCCGCACGACTGCACGGGAATGCCAGCGCCGTCGATGCCGGCAAGGTCGGCCGCCATCACGGCCGCCGACCCGCGCAGGAAGGTGAACGGCGAGACCAGCATGCGCTGATAGCGGATCGGCAGCAGTGACTCGATACGCCCCGCGTCCGTTTCCGCCAGGATGGCGACCGGATCACGCCCATCCGTCACCTCGTATTCGGCATGCTTGGTGCGCGGATGCTGCGCTCGCAGCGCCTTGCCGGCGCTGTAGCGGTCACTGCGCGAGGAATGCGAATGCGAATGCGCGGCCTTAGCGGTCCGGTCTGCCATTCTGTTTGTCTCCGTTATGCTTTCTTCGGGGCAGCGCCGTGCGGCGGATCGCGCTCGAGTGACTGCGCGATGCGCTTCGGGTCGACCTCGATCTTCACGCCGGCGCGCTCGTTCTGCAGGATCATCGGCGCTCGCGAGTCCCGCGCACCCCAGCCGCGATTCATGCCTTCGACCATATCGGCGTATGCAACATTGGCCAGGCGCATCGGCACGCCGAGCTCGCGGCCGAGATCCGTGGCAAGCGTCATGTCCTTCAAAGCAAGCTTCAGTGCGAAAGCCGGAGGATCGTAACTGTTCTGCAGATATTGGTCGCCGAGACGGTCGAACGTGCGTTGACGGCCGAGCGCGCCCATGCGCACCGCGTCCCAGAGCGCTGCCGGCTCGACGCCGCCTTTGACGCCGAGCGTCATCACTTCGGCCAGTGCAGCCTGCACCGCGTATCCAGCGCAATTGTGCACCAGCTTGGCGACGGAGCCCGCGCCGATCGGACCGATGTAGCGGGCGGCATCCGAAAACGCATCGAGCACGGCCTTGTGCTTCTCGAACGTCGCCTTGTCGCCGCCGACCCAGATTGCGAGGCGGCCGGACTTTGCGCCCGAAGGTCCGCCACTCACAGGCGCGTCCAGCATGTGGAAACCTTTCGCTGCCAACTCCTCGTGCAGACGGCGCACGAGCGTCGGCGCGTTGGTCGAAAGATCGAAGTAGGCGGTGCCCTTCTGCATGCCCTCGATCAGGCCATCCTTGCCGGTAACGACGGCCTCGACCTCTTTCGGGCCAGGCAGCGACGTGAAGATCACGTCGGCTTCCGCCGCCAATTCCTTCGGCGAGTTCGCCCACGTCGCACCGGCATTGAGATGCGCCGACGCCGCCTGCCGGTGAATGTCGTGCACGATCAGCTGATAGCCGGCCTTCTGCAGGTTCGACGCCATGCTGGCGCCCATCAGGCCCAGACCGATGAATCCGATTTTCATATTCCGGTGCTCCCGTCAAAGGTTGTCATGCAAGTGACATAGCCCCGGCGAGGGTGTGCGGGCAATGATGGCGCGCTCCGGCGTGCGGAGGCATCAGATCAGCACGGGCACGAATTGGCCTCGCCCGACCTACCGCTTCTTCTTGTTCTGGCCCCAGTTGTTCGGCGTGTGGCAGTCGGCGCAATCCGGACGCCGGCCGCGGTGCACGTCGTCCTTCTTGTGGCAGGCGATGCACTCCTTCGGCGTGTTCTCGAGCGTCTTGGTATGGCAGTTCTCGCACGCGACCTTGGTGTGCTTCCCGGTTAGTGGGAAGTGCGTCTTGTTGTGATCGAAGCGCTGCGCCTGCAGCTCCGCGATCCGCTCCTTCAGCGTCGTGGCCTTGGATGCGCCGAGGCTCATGGGCGGCTGCTCTTCGGTGCGCTTGGTCAACTCGGCGTAGAGCGGCGCCGGATCGTCGGGCTTTACCGGCGCCGGCTTTGCCGCGGCGACCATCGGCTCGGCTGGCGGCTGGGCAGCCTGCACGGGCGGGCGGAAAGCGTCGTCGACCTTCGGCCTTATTGGTGCCGGCGCAGTCTTCGGAGCGGCCTCCGCAACCTTCGGCTGGACGCCAGTCGCCGGGTCGGCAACCGGGCGCGTCGCGGGTTTTGGTGCTTCGGCAAGCTTCGGTGTGTCGACGAGCTTCGGCGGCGTGGGCTTGGCTTCGGGCAGCGCCTTGTGCGCCGGCTTCGTCGTTTCGGGTTCCTTCTGCTGCTCGATGAGCGCGGTCAGACCCTCCGCGTCGGGACGCTTCGGTTCGGGCACGCGCGGAGCAGGCCCTGGAGGCGGCGCGTTGCCTTGCTCGGCGCTCGCCGTACCCGGTGTCGAGGCCGAGTTGCCAGCTACGGTCACCGTCTTGCGAATTTGCTGCTGGATGATGCCGCTCGAGCGTGGCGCCGCGGGCGTCGTGGACTTGGTTCGGGTGGCCGTGCCATCAGCCGCAGTGCCGGCCACTGCACCCTGCGCGGCGCGCTGTTGGTCGCCCGGCCCGTCCATGTCCCAGACCGCATAGACGTGCAGGACGGTCGCCACGGTCATGATCAGGAACAGCGGCAGATGGAACAGCCGCCAGCGCGCCCACAGCTGCTCGCGGATCGAACGGCCCGCGGCGCGGCGCGCCATCGACACGTAGGCCGCGAGATGCGCGCCAACGAGGCGGCGCCGCTGCTGATACTGCGGCTGCGGCCAAGAGTAACGGCGCTGCGCGTCGGCCAGCAGGGCACTCGCATCGCGGAAAAACTGGCGGCGGCGTACTTCGACGCGCAGGCTGCCGAGCACGCTCTGGGCCACACCATTACGCGGCGTCAGCAATTCCTTCTCGAACGCTTCCAGGCGGCCGATCAGAGCCGTCGTCGCGCTTTCGGACGCGTCGAGCGCCTTGAGTTCGGCGATCACGGCGTCGAGGTGTCCGCGCACCTTCTGCTTGTCGCCATAAAAGCCAGCGCTTGCGCGCATGTAGACGAACTGGCCGATGATGCCACTGGCGGCCACCGCCAGCATCGTCACCAACGCGACGTTGGCATTGAAGCTGCCGAAGCCGAAGTTGCAGTGGTAGAGGATCAGCACCGGCCCGAGCAGACCGAAGATGATATGAATGTGGAACCAAGCGCCGACGCCGCCGAGGCGGAAACGCTGCGCGAACGCTTTTCGCAACGGATAGAGCAGCAGCAGCCCCATCATCGTCGCGCCGGTGACGCCGAGCCAGAAGCGCAGCCCGCTGCCGAAGCGGATGTCCTCCAACTCGGCCAGCAGCGATTGGTGCCAGTCGCCGATGTCGGTTCCCGCGGCAACGACGCCATGCAGCCAGCCGACGAGACCCGGCACCAGGGCCGCGAGGGAGAGCACGGTGTAGACGATGACGCGGCTGTTGCGAACGCCCGCATGGTCGGGCTTACGGGCCGTCGACGCGGCAAGATCGCCCGCGTCCGCAGGGGCGCGAGGTGGCGTGTTCCCATTTGAAACGTCTGCCGCTCGTGTCAAATCGGTGCCCCGTCTGCCAATTCATACCTGATTAGCAAGGGCGTAGTTAACGAACCGCTCAACATTATGTTCCAATTATTGCAAGTGTGGCGGCTCGGAAGTTCGCGTCCTCTTCGTGGTTGGCTCAACGTGCGAACTTTCGACCATAACGCCACACCAAGCATATGAGTCCTGGCGTGTCCCTATGTTCACGAAATTCGGACGGCGATTGCTGCAAGTGGTTGCGGACTTCGCGAACGGGACACTCGGACCTTTCTTTGTGAACGGTCGCCGGCGCCAGACGCACCGAGCACGGCCGCAATCTTTCCCCGCGAGGGGCACGCGGCAGCCACGCTGTTGCCTAGAAGACGCGTCATGAGTTCCGCCCATGCTTGAGATTTTGCCCAAATCCATTGCTGGCCTCGCCGGCTACGGGACATACGCCCTTGCCCTGCTCGGCATGTGGGGCGCATTCGGCTTTGGCCGGCGCGTCCGCGAGAAAACCGCAGCCAAGAAGAAGGCCGAGGCGGCTTCCGAACCGCCGTCGCTGCATCCGCTGATCGATCCCGCACTCTGCATCGGCTGCGGCGCCTGCACGCATGCCTGCCCGGAAGGCAAGATCATCGGCCTGATCGGTGGCAAGGCCGAGTTGCTCGACCCGGCATCCTGCATCGGCCACGGCGCCTGCAAGACCGCGTGTCCCGTGGGCGCCATCGATCTCGTGTTCGGCACCGCCAGGCGCGGCGTCGACTTGCCCCAGGTGGCGCCAGACTTCCAGTCGAACGTTCCCGGCCTCTATATCGCCGGCGAACTCGGTGGCATGGGCCTGATCGCCAACGCCATCGAACAGGGGTGCCAGGCGATCGACTCTATCAACAAGCTCGATGGCCTGCGCCAGCCGAGCCTGCTCGACGTCATCATCATCGGTGGCGGCCCGGCAGGCTTTGCGGCCAGCCTCGCGGCCATGGAAAAGCGCCTGAATTTCGTCACGCTGGAGCAGAACACGCTCGGCGGCACGGTCGCGCATTATCCGCGTGGCAAGCTTGTCATGACGCGCCCGGCTCGGTTACCGCTTTACGGCAAGATCAAAGCCCGCCGCGTGCGCAAGGAGAAGCTGCTCGGCCTGTGGCAATCGGTGATGCAGAAGACCGGGTTGCAGATCCGCTTCGGCGAACGCGTCGAGCGCATAACGCCGATGCCGTGGGGTTTCGACGTCGAGACCCAGAACACGCGCTTCTCGGCCCGCACCGTGTTGCTGGCGACCGGCCGTCGCGGTGCGCCGCGCAAGCTCGAGGTGCCGGGCGAGCATCTGCCGAAGGTCGTCTACAGCTTGGCGGACGCTGCTCAGTACCGGGGCAAGCGGGTGCTCATCGTCGGTGGTGGCGACAGCGCGGCCGAGGCGGCAACGGAGCTGGCGCGGCAGCCGGGCGTGCAGGTGACGCTCAGCTATCGCGGGCAGGCCTTCTCGCGCATCAAGCCGCTCAACCGCCGCCGCCTGGAAGAGGCCGAGGCGAAGCACAGGATCACCATCATTCGCCAGTCCACCGTGACCTCGATCGGCCTGGATCAGGCCGAGATCGATATTCAGGGCCGGCGCCATGCCGTGCCGAACGATGCGGTCATCATCTGTGCCGGCGGTCTGCTGCCGACGGCATTGCTGAACCACATCGGCGTTGCGGTCGAGACCAAGTACGGCACGGCCTAGTTTCCCTTGCGAGCATTTTGTCTCACCGCCGCTCGCCGAGCCGCCCCATCATGATCCGGCCGCAATTGCAGTTAACGTCGGTCCATCTTCATGGCTGGAGGCGGCAGATGTTCGTAAAATTATCGGGTCTCAATGCATTGTCCTTGGTGGCATTTGGCCTCCTGACCAGCAGCCCCGCGGCCGCGCTCGAGGAGCAGAAAGACGAGAAGGACAAGCTCAAGGCGTGCGAAGTCAGGCTCTGCACCCTCGTCAACAAGAAGGCACCGGCTGACGGCGACATGGCCTGCCAGCTCTCGAAGACCTGGGCCAAGGACAAGATCAAGGAAGGTTCGGCCTCGGGCAAGGTATCGTGGGGATTCGGCGATGCCCGCTGCGCCGTGGACGTGAAACTACCGCGCGCGAGCATAATCGCTGCCTTGAAGGACGCCGAGTCGACCTTCCAGTTCCCCGAGCAGATCGTCACCTGCGAGATCGAGCGCGAAAAAGAAGTGACGCCGGTCAAGTTGAAGCTGGCGCCGAAGATCAAGTTCAAGAACGGGCACGCAGTGACCGCGTGGGTCAATCTGAAGGAAGTCGACGGCCCCTCGACGATGAAGGGTTTGGCCTTCACCGTTGCCAAGCTCGAGGACGGCGTCGGCATCTTCCACAAGTCACTGATCAGGGCGATCAATCATCAGCTTCACGAGAAGTGCCCAAAGGCCGGGTTGTGAGTCGCACCGGCGCACGACGCCCTTGCGCCACGAATGTGAGATTTGGTCCGATTGCTACTATTGTAGGCCATTGAGATAACTGGAGTATTCCCATGACGCTGCGCAAGTTCATCATCGAGCGCGACATCCCGAACGTCGGCACATTCGAGCGCGATCAGCTGCGAGGCGCCGCCGCCAAGTCGAACGAGGTGCTGCGCCAACTCGGCCCGGACATCCAGTGGATCGAGAGTTACGTCTCCGACAACAAGACGTTCTGCATCTATCTGGCCAAGGACGAGACCATCATCAGGAAACACGCCGAGATCAGCGGTTTTCCCGCGACCAAGATCACGGAAGTGAGGAAAATGATCGACCCGACGACGGCGGCCTGATCAAGCCCCGGCGAGTCCTGCGATTACGCTCCCGCATCGACCGCGACGTTGCCCGCAATCGTGACGCGGCCGTTTTGCGCCCCGCCGCGAACGAACTCCGGCCCGACGACGACGCCCTTGTCCATGGCCCGGATGGCACCGTCGCGCGTGCCCGAGATCAAATTTTGAGCGATCAGCGCCGCGCCGGCGCCCGGATCGCGCGTGAACATGATGCCGACGCGCGCTTTGCGGATCACATTCGACGTGGCCACCACCTCGCGCATGTACGGCCCCCAGCCGATGATCATGCCGGCGTTCGGCGCGTTCTCGATGGTGTTGCCGGTGACGACCGCATCGGCTTCCACCGCGATGCCGTCGCCACGCTTGTCCTCCGGCTCGTGTTCACGCCGGATGAGGTTGCGGATGAGATTGCCCTGCACCACCGCCAGGCGTCCGCCTTCGTTGAAATTGGTAACCGATATGCCGGTCGCTGCGCCATCGACGAGGTTGTTGGCGATCAGCGCGCCCTCGAAGCCGAACTCGGCGTAGAGCGCCACCTCGCCGAGCCGCGCGCAGCTGTTGGCGACCATCTGGATGTTCGAGGCAGCGTTGCCACGGATCGCCGTGAAGGCGCAATCCGTGATCCGGTTGCCGGAGACCAGCACGCTGCCGGCACGGTAGACGTTGACACCGTTGCCGTTCTGTCCGGTGCCGCCGGCCTCGGCGCGGATGCGCTCGATGCGGTTGCCGGAGACGATCGTCCCGTCCTCGCCGGCGCGCGAGCGCCAGATCAGGATGCCGTTGTTGGCGCAATCGTTGATGGCGTTGCGCGTGATCTCGAGCCCTTCGGCGTCGAGGCTGAAAATGCCTGCCTGCGCGATCCCGGCCAAGAGGCAATCCCGGATCGAGCCGGCGCAGCCGGTGAGCACAATGCCATTCGCGCGGCTGCCGCGGATCTCGAGATCGGCGAGCACGATGCCGCGGCTGCGATTGAGGACGACGAGGCCCGCCCGTTCGCCGGTCAGTGCGTAGGAGCCGCCTTCGACGACGAGGCCTTCGAGGCGCGCGCGGTTGGCGCCATCGCCAGTGAGCATCGGACCGGCCGCGCTGTGCGCCAGAATGCTGCGTCCAGGGGTGCCCCGCAGATGCGTACCTTCGCGTAACCGCAGATTGTTGACCAGGTAGCGTCCGGGTTGCAGTACCAGCGCGACGCCACGCTCGGCGGCACGGTCAATGCCAGCCTGCAGCGTCTTACTGTCGTCGGCGGTTGCACCAGGGGCGATCGTGATATCCGGCCCGCCTGTTGCCGGGCCGCCCTGGGCGCGGGGCGCGGAGCCAGTCGCTGTACTGGCCGTATCCTTGACTTTTGGGCTGGCTGCCATGGCCGCGGTCGGCAACATGGCGCCGAGCACGAGCCCGGTTCCAACGAGAAAGCGACGGTCGATGGTCATGGGCCTGTCTCTGATTGAGGTCAGGGATCTGATTGAGGTCAGGGACAAGCAGCAAGTTCCGCGCCAGGGCAGCTAGCCCTTATCTCGCACTGATCGACCGCCAGAAGGAGGCCATTTTGAACCACACGCCTTGCTCGGAGGCCTTCTGGGCGACGCCGATCGATCCAGTCTCGATGGGGGCAGTAGCGGCCGGCGCCAACGGTGGCGTCGGTTCGGCAACGGCCAAGGCACCCGTGCCGGCCTGAACACGTTGCCGGATACCATCGAACCATGCGTTCTTCGGCAGCAGGCGCTGATTGAGGCTCGACCACATCGGCTTCGAGCTGATGCCCTCAGTGAACGTCTTCGTCGACGGTGTCAGCATGAACATGGCAACGGTCGCGACAGCCATCGCCGCCGAATGGAGCGGCTTACGAAAATCGACAGGCTTCAACGCCGTGCCGAACGACTTCTTGATGCGCGTGTCCATGACGTCGACGCTGTAGATCTCATCCAGCGTCAGATGCACGAGATATCCGACCGCCATGAAGCCGGCCGCCAGCCACGCGACGCCCTCATGCCGGCCGAGCAGGTGCTTGTACACGGCCGCCGTCAGGAACGCGAAGAACGCGGCCGCCAGCAGCGAGTGATAGATGCCGCGGTGGTAGGACATCCGATGGAAGATCGTATGCGCCACGAACTTGATGAACAGGAACGTGCCAAGCGCGACCAGCCACAGCTCGGCGATAGAAACTTTGTCCACGAATAGAAACAGCGCGATGAACGAGAAGAACGCCGCGAGGCCGGAGAACATCGCCCGGCTCGGCCGTGAATCTTTAAGGTCGATGTCGGGCAAAACGCTGCCGAGCACGCCGGCCACCGTCACCGCGACGACATTCTCCGGCGCCACGACATCGGCGGCAAGCGTGAGGGTCGCGAGCGCGCCGCTGACCAGCGCGCCGACACCGATGTGAGTCGGAAAATTGGCCATGGGCTTGTCTCCTGAGCGGTTGTCTCTGTTCAGATGGCGGCGCCAATAAAGTGGAATGGCCCGCTTGTGCCTGCAGGTGGAATGGCAATTATTGTGCTCAGATTCGCGCCTGCACCGGTATCGCAGGGCTGTCGAAAACATGGGGACAACAACGGCTTGCCGCGCGTGCGAGGCCGTGGGACAGAAGCTGGAACGTCATACGCGGAACACCGTCCGGGAACACGCCGTGGCCATCGAGCCTGAAACCATCGACACGCTGATCACGCTGCGCGACTGGCTGCGCTATGCCGTCAGCCGTTTCAATGCTGCGCGCCTCGTCTACGGCCACGGCACGTCGAATGCCTTCGACGAGGCAGCGTTCCTGATCTTGGCAACACTCGATTTGCCGGTGGATCAACTGGACCCATGGCTCGACGCGCGGTTGACCCGGGCAGAACGCCAGCGATTGGCGGAGATCATCGACGTCCGCATCACCACCCGCAAACCGGCGCCCTACCTCACCAATTGCGCCTACATCCTCGGGCATCGCTTTTATGTCGATGAAACCGTGATCGTGCCGCGCTCCTACATCGGCGAGTTGCTGGATGCCGGCTTGGACGGCGTTGTCGATAAACCGGAAACGATCGGGCGCGTGCTGGACCTGTGCGCCGGCGGCGGCTCGCTCGCGATCCTGGCGGCACTGGCATTTCCTGATGCGCTCATCGATGCTGTCGACATTTCCGCCGAAGCGCTGGAAGTCGCCGCGCGGAACATCGCCGACTACGGGCTCGGGGACCGCATCACCCCCATCCGCTCGGACCTGTTCGCGGAACTCGACGGCCGCCGCTACGACCTGATCCTCTCGAATCCGCCGTATGTGACCGAAGCTGCGGTCGCGGCTTTCCCGCCGGAGTACAAGGCCGAACCTGTGCTGGCGCATTTAGGCGGCGCCGACGGCATGGATCTGGTTCGCGACATCCTGGCAAACGCCGCCAAGCATCTGGAGCCGACCGGTCATCTGATCGTCGAAATCGGCATGGGGCAGGCGACACTTGCCGCCGAGTTTGCACATCTGCCGTTCCTCTGGCTCGATACCGAGGAAAGCGAGGGCGAGGTGTTCGCGTTGCCAGCCGCAACCTTGCAGTCCAAGCCGCAGCGCAGGAAGCCGCGCAAGTGACGTGTCCGCGGAAATTCCCTGCTGCCGCGGTCTTAAGACGACGACGTCCGCGAGCCCGCAAGCACGTCCCGCATCACGTCGCGGGGCAATGCCGGGGATCGCATCGAACCGCTTGTCCATCGCCTTGAACCGGGCGTCCATTTCCGATCGCATGTCTTTGATTTGCCTGTCCACCTGCTCGAACCGGGCATGCGTGTACAGCTGCAAATCATACCGGCGAGCAAAATGTTCGACCTGTCATCGACCAGCCAGGCGCCGGTATCGCTTTACTTTGCGCCATCCGACTCCCCTGCAGGGAGCCGGCCGGATGGCGCGGGCAGCGGCGAAGCACAGGTCGAACAATCTGCGCAATGGTATCACACAGCCGCCCCGAAATATACTCGAACTGCCCCACGGCCGTGGACAGCCGCCGCTTGATCTCGGTGTTTTCCGTCTCGAGCCCCGTCAAGCGCTCCTCGAACGTTGTCGCCAATATCCGACCCTCCATCTCCGAAAATACCATTCGATGGTCGTGTTGTCACCGCCCGGCGCAGGCCGTAGTGTCCGGCCTCGAAACTCCAATCCGACCCGTTCCCGTTTGTCAGCACAGCGAAGTCCCGCATGCCGCAGTACAATCCGTTCACCAACCCCGCGCCCCGCGAGCACATCGACGGCGATTTCATGCGCGAGGAGGTCGTGCTCGCCAATCGCAATCACGGTGTCCTGCTGGAAGCGCTGCGCCATGACGTGACGCCGACCGGACTGCACTACCTGCTCAATCATTTCGACGTGCCCTATGTGGCGGACGCCGCATCGTGGCGGCTCGACATCGGCGGTAACGTGACAAAGCCGCTCTCGTTGTCCGTGCCGCAGCTCAAGTCGTTGCCGCAGCGCACGCTGCGTGTGACGCTCGAATGCGCCGGCAACGGCCGCGGCCAGGTGAAACCGCGCTGGCCGAGCATGCCGTGGATGGCGGAAGCAGTCGGCACCAGCGAGTGGACAGGCACCCCGCTGAAAGGCATTCTGGAGATGGCGGGCCTGAAGCCTGACACGGCCGATATCTCGTTCACCGGCATCGATCGCGGTTTCGACAAGGCGGACGAGCACACCTATGGTCGCAGCCTCGAGACCGAGATGGCGCTCAACGCCGATGTGCTTCTGGTACACGCCATGAACGGCCAGCCATTGCTCCCACAACACGGCTTCCCGTTGCGCCTGATCATGCCCGGCTGGTACGGCATGGCCAGCGTCAAATGGCTCGATCGCATCGAGGCGCTTATAACGCCGTACCAGGGCTTCCAGCAGGTGAAGACCTACATGTTCAAGACGCGGCCCGACGACAAGGGCGTGCCGATCACGACCATCCGCGTCAAATCGCTGATGGTGCCGCCCGGCATGCCGGACTGGTACTCGCGCCAGCGGCTGGTGGAGGTCGGATCGGTGACGATCCACGGTCGCGCCTGGTCCGGCAAGGGCGTGCCGATCGCCAAAGTCGAAGTCGGCATCGACGGCAAATGGACCGAGGCTGTGCTCGACAAGGAAGCCGGCCGCTACGCTTGGCGCGGCTGGCGCTTCGATTGGCAGGCGGCCAAGGGCGAGCACATTGTCGCCTGCCGCGCGACCGACGCCGAAGGCGCCACGCAGCCGCTTGAAATTCCATTCGACCGCGGCGGCTTTGGCAACAACGTCGTGCAACAGGTTCAGGTGACGGTGCGCTGATGCAGGAGATAGTCGAAACGCCCACCGATGCCGAGGCAACGACGATCGAAGTCTCGGTCTGGCGCGGGGCTGAAACAGGCGACTACCAGACCTTCACGGTGCCGCTCCGCGCGAGCCAGACCGTGCTCGACATCGTCACGCATGTGCAGCGTTATCTCGACCCGACATTGTCGTACCGCTTCGCCTGCCGCGTCGGCGTTTGCGGTTCCTGCGCCATGACCGTCAACGGTCGCCCGCGCTGGACGTGCCGCACGCACGTCTCGAAGGTGATCGAAAACGGCCGTATCGAGATCGGTCCGCTCGCCAACCTGCCGGTGATCAAGGACCTCGCCGCCGACATGAGCCGCTTCTTCGAGAAGTGGCAGGACGCCAAGGGTGTGTTCGTGCCGTCGAAAACACGGGGCCAACCGATCGAGGAGATCCTGCCGTCGTCGCCCGCGCGGCAAGCCATCGACGCGGCGATCGAGTGCATCAACTGTGGCGTTTGTTTTGCGGCCTGCGATACGGTGCGCTGGAACGAAGATTACATGGGGCCGGCCGCGCTCAATCGCGCCTGGACGCTTGTCAACGATGTGCGCGATGCCGGTAACGCCGAACGCATCTTCGCTGTGGCGCAGGGCGGCGGCTGCCACGCCTGCCACACGCACCAGTCGTGCGAGCAGCACTGCCCGGTCGCCCTGAACCCGACCGCCTCCATCGCCGGCCTCAAGCGCCGCACGATGCAGGCCTTCATCCGGGCCGAGGTGAAGTGACCAATCTCCCCTCTCCCCATTGAAGGGCAGACAATGGGAGAGGGGAAAATAAGCGAGAGGACAACAACCTTGAACGTTCGCCTGTATTTCCTGCAACGCGCCACCGCCATGCTGATGGCGCCGCTGATCGTTGGCCACATCGCGCTGATCTTTTACGCGACGCGCAAGGGCCTCTCGGCCCCCGACATCCTCGGGCGCACGCAGGGGAGCGTCGGTTGGGCGCTTTATTACGGCGTTTTCGTGATGGCTGCCGCCATCCACGGTGCCATCGGCCTGCGCTCGATCGCACGTGAATGGGGCCCGCGCACGCTTGCGCAAAAGCCCCGTGTTTTGGACTTCCTGATGTGGGCGTTCGGCGTGACGCTCGCCATCCTGGGCCTGCGCGCGGTTGCGGCGGTAGTGCTCTGATGCAGAAGAAAGTGCACAACACAAGCTATCGCCACAACGCGCTCTGGCTCGCCGCCATGGTGCACCGCGTCTCGGGCTTGGCTCTCGCCTGCTTCCTGCCGCTGCATTTCCTGGTGCTCGGCCTCGCCATCGAGGACGAAGCGCGGCTCGACGGTTTCCTCAAGTGGACGCAGTCGCCGCTGGTGAAACTCGCGGAGGCGGGCCTCGTTGGCTTGCTGGCGGTGCACCTTCTGGGCGGCCTGCGCGTGCTGGTCATCGAGAATATGCCGTGGCGGGACGGGCAGAAGCAGATGGCGACCTGGGCCATCGGCATCGCGGTCGTCGTTGCTGCGGTGTTCCTGTTGCGGGTCTATGCTTGACCGGGATTGCGAGGAAACATCCGATGCCGACCGCAGTGCGACATCCATTTGGATCGCACTGGTTCAGCACCCATCCTGATGAATTTCTACCCATTTGGACCGACGAGCCGCAGGAGAAAACCGCGTGCCATCATCTTGCTATCAAGCAGGGGCGCGCCGTACAGGATAAAAGTGCGAACTTTTATGTGATTGAAATCGCGATGTGACTTTACCCGTCACTTGATTTGACCCCGCCTCGACAAAAGACACCTCGACACCGCGCAAGCTCACTCGAGGCCGACCACCTTCACCGCGGTCGCATTCGGTCTGCTGCGTGGGCACGATCAAAAGCAAGCGCCACCGCGACGCCGAAGAAGACTGTCGCCAAGAACATGTACAACCCGGGAAAGATAAAGAGTTCCATGGCCCGCTCCACGCGGGCCGCTGTCGCTCCGGCCTTGGGAACAAGCACTGTCACAGTTGAACCGACTGGCGGTGGCTCCGTGATGGTGGGGTCGCCAAAGCGCAGTTGAAACGTGCGCCCACCCATTGTCGCGCGCACGATCGGCAGGTATCCGCGGCGACCTTGTTTTTCGCCATGATCGATGATCTCGCCGCGAACCCTTTCCGCAGTCATCCAAAGGTGCGCGTTACCCAGCAACTGTGAACCCATGGATCCCATACCAGGGACCGTTCCAAGGAGGAGTAGACCGACAATCCATGCCGGTGCCGGCCTTGCGCGCGACCCTGACCGCGCGTTCCATGTCCATGCCATATCGAACCTCGACAGATCGTATGCGTCAGCCTGGCTCATCGGAGCGGGGGCTTCTACTCTTGCGGGACGGCGCGAACGTGCGCGGCTTGCCGGGGGCAACCCGCACCAATGCATTTGGACCAATCGCGACTTGAGCAGCAATTCTAAGCCTCGACTTTCCTTGTGCTCGCCACAGGTGCCCGCTGAGCAGATCCCGCAGCGAGTTCAACTCATCCAGACGAGCATGCCTTGCTGTTTGTCAACACGCAGACGTGCTTATTGGCGCGCCATACAGGATAAAAGTGCGAACAGTGCGCCGGCAAAACCGGCAGGAGGTAGGTGGTGCAAGTCCACTGCGATGAAGGTGTAGCGAACCACATCGGCCCCGAGTCATGCGCGGGTGGTCGTGAGGCCACACGTGAAGCTTTGACAGGGGAGAGCATAGGCCAGCCATTGAGCCGCGAAAGCCTTTACATCATGGGTGCCGACAGGGTTGTTTTCCTGGAAGGCAACATGGCCGGGTGCGTCATCGCAAGCGCCCGGCCGACCCGTCGTGGTCGAAGACCCTGGCATGTGCAGACGCCTCTTGCGCGGGAACCGGGAGATCTCACGTCCGACCGTTCGGCAGTCTGGGGGGCACGCTTCCAGCATGACGCCGGTCCGCATCGGGAAGGCGAGGAGCCGTAGCCGATGACGCACGGACGTGAGAAGTCAGACTCCGCCATAGTCGCTGCGAAGCTGGCGAACAACGCATCGGCGTCCAAAGCCGATGCCGCGGAGCCGGTGGAGCCAAGGGCGGGGACCAAGGGAAACGTGAGCCAGCAAAGCACGCTCCGGGCACAGGACCGGGACAGCGTGTCACAGGCGCTGGATCGCGTGCGATAAGTCGCAAGGGAAAGGAAGACGGAGAGGTTCACGACGCTCCTCCACCACATCAATATCGCCGCGCTTCGATTGGCGTTTCTCGCGCTCAAACGCGATGCCGCCGCTGGCGTGGACGGGATGACGTGGCAGACCTACGAAGCAGACCTTGACCGAAACTTCACTGATCTGCATGAGCGGGTTCATCGGGGAGCCTACCGGGCATTGCCCTCGCGCCGGACGTACATACCGAAGGCGGATGGCACGCAACGGACCCTGGCGGTGGCGGCGCTCGAGGACAAGATCGTCCAGCGAGCGACCGTCGCCGTGCTGAATGCCATCTACGAGGAAGACTTCCTCGGCTTCAGCTACGGGTTCCGTCCCGGGCGCGGCCAGCACGATTGTCTGGATGCGCTCGCGTTCGGGATCACCACCAGGAAGGTGAACTTCATTTACGACGCCGATGTCGCCA
>JANLQP010000027.1:0-7799 GCA_031367895.1 Hyphomicrobiales bacterium | reverse complement strand
GCCTTGGCGCGCAAGGTATCGTCGCTGTTGTTCGCGATCGGGTGACCGATGACCGCGAACGGGTATCCGGGCAGGCCGTTCAGTTCGGCCATGAGCTCGGCGCTCCGCTCGAAGCGGTCGGTCATGATGGCGACGGCGGGAATCCCCAGCCGCTCTGCCTCGATGGCGTCATGCAGACTGCACGACGAGCAACTCCCTCAGTCGCCGGTGGCGGAGAGGATCGCGTCGGCGGCCGCGAGCCGCGCTAGCATCTGAGGCGGCACCGGCTTGGTGGCGTCCGGCTTACGCTGGCGAATGAACTCGCGAACGCCGTAGTCCTTCTTCAAGATGTCGGCAATATGATCAAACAGCCTTTCGGTGCCGATCTTCGCGTTGTCGATCATGCCGATGACGGCACCTTCCAGGGACTTCAATGCCGGAGCAGGCCGCAAGGCCTCCCCTTCGGCGCTGAGCCGTGGATCCAGAACTCTCAAAACCATACTTTCCCCTTTCGCTCTCATTGGCCCGGCATCGTCACGGGCATCGTGACAGCCAGGGATTTCTTGCCGTACCACGGCGGCGCGACCGCGCCGAAACCACCCGCGGGTCCGCCGGCCGCGACGATCAGCAGGTCGTCGGGCGAACGGAACGCGCGGTACATGCGGTCTTCGTCCTTGCGGCCCGCAACGGCGGCCTTGCCGACGTCGCGCCACTGCTTGCGCGCCACCTGGGCGCGCTCGAACATGTACTCGCGGATGTTCTGGCGGGTCCACCCCGCCGCGGCGAAGATGTCGCGGTGCTGCTTGGCCACCACCATTGCGTAGTTGCCTTCCCAGATCGAGTACGTGAGCATGTTGCTCTTCACCGCGGCCGCGTAGGTGTCCAGCAGTTCCTTCGGGTCGTGCGTCCACTCGTTCATGATCTGGTGCGGCGACTCGACCGCGAGCACGGTGACCGACGAGGTACCCGCCGGAATGCCTCGCTCTACGGACAAGGGCGCCCACGGGCTGTCTTCTTCGTCCTCGGCGATGCAGAAAGTGAACTTGCCGGGGTGGCCAAGCGTCGAGCGATCGAGCTGGCCCGGGATGCCTCCCAGCACGTTCAGCAGCACCAGGCGCACCGTGCGGCCGATGGTGGCGTTGGAGCGCGCAGCGTTGGCGAATGCGTTGTGCGTCGAGTTCATGCCGATCGTCTTGCGGATGGGGCCGTTGACGATGATCAGCGGCGCGCTTCCGCCGGTGCTCGCGGTGCACCCGTGCAGGCCGAACTGCGGCTCGCACATGGCGCGGATGATCGCCGCCACGACCGGCATGTACTCGGGCAGGCAGCCGGCCATTACCGCGGCAATGGCAACCTTCTCCGCCGTGATGTGGCGCCGGCGCACGGGTTCACTGCCAATCAAGTCCGCCGGTTGCAGCCCGGTGGCCGCGACGAACTGGCGCACGCGGTCCTCGGTGGGCGGTACGACGGGCAGGCCGTCGGTCCAGCCGTTTCGCTGGTACATCTCGTTGACTTCGAAAGCGTCTTCTGCTTCGAGGACGGCGCTGGCAAGTGCGGTGTCGGTCATTCGGGCCTTGGTTTTGTCTCGGGAGCGTGTCGGGCGTGCAGTGCGTGCCGGATTTGGAACGTCGTGCGGCTTGTGGCACAATCCTAACCGATTTCATGAAAAACGCCAGCGAACCCCACCGCGCCACCGGTCGCGTGCTCGAGATCTTCGAGTACCTGGCGGCCACGGGCGAGACCACGACGCTCGCCCTGCTGAGCGCGCGCATGGACATCCCCAAGAGCAGCCTGCTGCCGCTGCTCCGCACGCTCGTTGCGCGGCAGTGGCTCGAGCAGCCCCTGCCGGCCACCTACCGCGTCTCGTCCAAGCCGATGTTCAACGGGCGCTGGGCGCCGGATCGCAGGGAGCTGCCGGAGCTGGCCCGTCCATTCCTGGTCCGGCTTAGCATGGAGACCGGCGAGTCCAGCGTGCTCGGGGTACTGCCCCCTGAGGGCGACAGCGTGGTCTACATCGACAAAGTGGACAGCCCGCACACCGTGCGCTACTGCGCCGAGCTCGGTGCGACGCGCCCGCTGCACTGCACGTCCAGCGGGCTGGCGGTGCTGGCCTTCATGCCACGCGAGCGGCGCGATGCGGTGCTCAGGTCCCTCGACCTGTCGAAATTCACGCCTTGGACGGTGACGAGCCGTAAGGAGCTCGAGAAGAGGCTGGAAGAGGTGGCGCGCACCGGGGTCGTGGTCAGCGTGCAGGAGTTCAACATCGGGGCGACCGCGATCGCCGCGCCGATCCGCGATCGAGACGGCGACGTGCGGGCGGCCTGTGCATTGGCGGGCCCCAGCGGCCGCATGCTCGCTTCGCTGGAGCACAACAAGGAAGCGGTTAAGGCCACGGCGCTGGCGATCTCGGCCACGCTCGGATGGACGCCCGACGTGCCGGAGCGGTTGGCTGCATGAGCGGCGCCGCTCCCTCTCCCGTGCGCAGCAGGGACGTGGCCCAATGACCCTGGCCGTTGATCTGCGAAGTGGGATCCCGTCCGTGGACGTCCTGCTGCGCGAGCCTGCCATGGAGCCGCTGCTGGAGCGCTACGGCCGCGTGCGAACGCTGGCCGCGGCGCGCGACGAGCTCGCCGACCTGCGCTCCGGGTGGCGCGAGGCCCGCGCTCCCACGACGCAGGCTCTCACCGCCGCATGCGAAACCCGGCTCGCGGCGTCGCAGCGGCCGTCGATGCGCCGCGTGGTCAACCTGACCGGCACCGTCATCCACACTAATCTCGGCCGCTCGCTGATGCCCCAATGCGCCATCGACGCGGTGGCCGAGGCGATGGCAAACCCTGTGAACCTGGAGTTTGACCTCGACGCAGGCGCGCGAGGCGAACGCGACAACCACGTCGAAGGCCTGCTCACGCGCCTGACCGGCGCCGAGGCAGCGCTCGCGGTCAACAACAACGCCGCGGCGGTCTATCTCGTGCTTAACACGCTGGGGCAGGGCCGCGAGGTGCCGGTCTCGCGCGGTGAGCTGGTGGAAATCGGTGGCGCGTTTCGCGTGCCCGACATCATGAAACGCGCCGGCGTTCGGCTCGTCGAAGTCGGCACCACGAACCGCACGCACCGCAGCGACTACGAGGCAGCGATCACCGACGCCACCGCGGCGCTGATGAAGGTGCATACCAGCAACTACCGCATCGAAGGCTTCACCGCCATGGTGGACGAGGCGGAACTGGCCACGCTTGCGCACGAGCGCGGCCTGCCTCTGGTGTCGGATCTGGGAAGCGGCACGCTGATCGACCTGCGCGAGTTCGGGCTTCCGCATGAACCCATGCCGCGCGAGGCACTGGCCCAAGGGGTGGACCTCGTCACTTTTAGCGGCGACAAGTTGCTGGGCGGCCCGCAGGCGGGCCTGATCGTCGGCCGCAAGGTGCTGGTGGATCAATTGCGCCGCAACCCCATGAAGCGCGCCCTTCGCCTCGACAAGATGACGCTGGCCGCACTGGAAGCGGTACTGCGCCTGTACGAAGCCCCGGACCGGCTGCAGAGGGAACTGCCCGTGCTGCGGCTCCTTTCGCGCCCGCTGAAATCCATTCAAGGGCAGGCGCAACGGCTGCTTCCGCTCGTGCGCGCGGTGGTCGCCGCCCCCTACGAAGTAGAAGTGGTGGATGCCAGGTCTCAGATAGGCAGCGGGTCGCTGCCGGTAGACCTGTTGCCCAGCTGCGCGCTGCGCATCCGCCTGCCCGGCAAACGCCAGGGCGCAGCGGCCGGCGCTATCGCGACGGCCTTCCGCGCGCTGCCGCTGCCGGTGATCGGCCGTGTGCATGATGGCGACTACCTGCTGGACCTGCGCTGCCTCGAACAGGAAGACGAGTTCGTCGCGCAACTGCGGCAACTGCGGCTGGAGCCAGCCACGTGATCGTCGCCACGGCGGGCCACATCGACCATGGCAAGACGCGGCTGGTGAAGGCGCTCACGGGCGTCGACACCGACCGGCTGCCGGAAGAGCGTGCGCGGGGGATCTCCATCGACCTCGGGTTCGCGCATGCCGACCTGGGCGAGCACGGCCGCGTGAGCTTCATCGACGTGCCGGGGCACGAGCGCTTCATCCGCAACATGCTGGCGGGCGTGTGCGCCATCGATGCGTCGCTGCTAGTGGTGGCCGCCGACGACGGCGTGATGCCGCAGACGGTGGAACACCTGCACATCCTCGACCTCCTGGACGTGCGGCGCGGCGCTGTCGTCATCACCAAGACGGACCTGGTGTCGCCGGAGCGGGTGGACGCGGTCCGGGCCCAGGTGGAGGCCGCGCTCGCTGACACCGCGCTGTCCGGTGTTCCCGCGTTCCCGGTGTCCGCTGCGTCGGGCGAGGGGCTCCAGGCGTTGCAGGAGTGGCTCTGCGAAATTGCCACTGAACAGCCGGAGCCTGCCCCGGACGGACGCAACTTCCGCCTCGCAGTGGACCGCGCATTCACCATCGCCGGCAGCGGCACAGTCGTGACCGGCACCGTGAACAGTGGCCGGGTGGCCGTGGGCGACCACCTCGTCATCTCGCCCTCGGGCAAAGAGGTCCGCGTGCGCGGCATGCAGGTGCAAGGCGCTGTGGCGTCGCAGGCGTTGCCCGCGCAGCGATGCGCCCTGAATCTCGTCGGCGTGAGCGTGGAGGAGGTCGGACGCGGCGACTGGGTTCTGCATTCCGCCGTCCACGCGCCAACCCGTCGCATCGACGCGCGGCTCCAAGTGCTGCCCGGCGAAGACGCCGCCCTGGCGCACTGGACGCCGGTGCACCTGCACCTCGGCACTGCGGACGTGCCCGCACGCATCGTCATTTCGGCCGAAGGCAGTGTCGCGCCCGGCGCCGCCGGCCTCGTGCAACTCGTGCTGGAGCGGCCGATTTCCGCGCTGCACGGCGACCGCTTCGTCGTGCGCGACCAGAGCGCCCGCCGAACGATCGGCGGCGGCATCGTTCTGGACCCGTTTGCGCCGAAGCGGCTGCGCCGGGCGAGCCTGCGCGTCGCGGAACTGCAGGTGTTGGAGCGCGATTCCGAAGCGCAGATCCTCTCTGGCCTGCTGGAACTTACCGAAATGGGGGTGGACCTGCAGGCCCTGTCGTGCTCGCTGAACCTCACGTCGGAACGGGCGGCCGCGTTGCACCGTGAGGTGGATGCCGTCGTGCTGGGCAAGGAGCACCCCTTGGCCATCTCTCGCGCCGCTTTGGACTTGTTGACAACGCGCGTGCTGTCGGCACTGCGCGAGTTCCATGCCGTGAAGCCGCAGGCGAGCGGCATGGAACTCGCTGCCCTGCGCACCGCTACGGCGCCGCGCCTGCCCGCGGTCGCCTTCCAGGCTTTCCTGCGCGAGTTGGCCAACCGGCAGTCTGTGGTGCTCTCCAACGACATCGTTCGGTTGCCAGAACACGTAGCGACGGCCAATGCCGAGGACGAAAGCCTTTGGTTGCGCGTGCGCGATGCGCTTACCGCGGCCGGCGTCCGTGCGCCGCTGCTTGCGGAACTTGCCGCGACGTTGAAGGTAAAAGAACCGGTGCTCAGGGATTTCCTGCACCGCAAGAGTCGGACGGGCGAGGTGCTGCGGGTGACGCCTGAGCGCTTCTGCCTGCGCGAGATGCTGGCGGGCCTGGCTGCCACCGCCGCGGTCGTGGCAAAGAAGGCCGACGGCGGCCTCTTCATCGCCGCACAGTTCCGCGACGCCATCGGCACTGGCCGCGGCCTCGCCATCCATTACCTGGAGTTCTTCGACCGGCTGGGCATCACCCAGCGCTTCGGCGACCAGCGCCGCACCGGCAAGGACTTCGCAACCCAGCTGGGCGCGGCCGAGCCGCTGCCCTCACTGCGCGCCAAGGAGATATTTTGACAACGGACTATGACCTGATCGTGGTGGGCGAAGGCTTCGCCGGCCTCACCTGCGCCGGCGAAGCCGCGCGCCTCGGACTGCGAGTCGCCACCTTCGAAGGCGAGTTCTTCGGCGGGCTGGTCGTGAACATCAACGAGCTGGAGCACTTCGACGAAGCGGGTGGCCTCTCCGGCATGGACCACGCCGGGCAGCTGGCGCGCGCGAACGCGAAGGCCGGCGTAAAGAG
This sequence comes from Hyphomicrobiales bacterium, assembly GCA_031367895.1. Classification (GTDB taxonomy): domain Bacteria; phylum Pseudomonadota; class Alphaproteobacteria; order Rhizobiales; family Hyphomicrobiaceae. The sequence continues at coordinate 1,735 of JANLQP010000027.1, read as the reverse complement.
CACGCAGGCGGCTGTGACGAGCGTGCGTCCGGTCGACGGCGGCTTCGAGGTGCAGTCGGACGAAGGCACGCACACAGCCAGGGCCGTGGTGCTGGCGAGCGGCGCGCGTGTGAAGAAGCTGGGCGTGCCCGGCGAAACGGAATTCGAAGGACGCGGTGTCTCGCACTGCGCCGACTGCGACGCGCCGATGTTCACTGACACCGAAGTGGTGGTAGCCGGCGGCGGCGACTGGGCCCTGCAGGAGGCACTGGTGCTCGCCGGTGAATGCTCGATGGTCCACGTCGTGCATGAGGGGCCCATGCTGACGGCGTGCGGCGAATTCCTGAAGAGGGCAAAGGCAGAGCCGAAGATCCGCGCCTGGCCCGACAGCACGATCGAAGCCGTCCTGGGCGACAAGGGCGTGACCGCGGTGCGCTTGCGCAAGCCGGACGGCAGTACCAGTGAGCTGCCCTGCGCCGGCGTCTTCGCATTTACCGGCCTGGAGCCCAACAACGCCATGGCGCCTGCCGAGGTCCGCCGCGATCCCGAAGGTTACCTGCAGGTGCGCGATGACCTGGAAACGGACGTGCCCGGCCTCTGGGCCATCGGCCAGGTTCGCAGTGGCTTCGGCGGCTGGCTCAGGGAGGCGACCGCGGAAGCGCGGCGCGCGGCGCAGGCGGTGAAGCAACGAATCAGTTGAACTCAAGGAAGGGAATCGTCCCCGGTGGGGCGGCCGGACTTCAAATCCGGTGGAGGTCGCCTGGCGATCTTTCGTGGGTTCGACTCCCACTCCCTTCCGCCCCGCATCGGCCATCCGCACCGCTGATGGCGCCATGTGATTTCCCGATTGGACTGCGCACCCCCGACCTCCTAGTCTCGGGGTGACACAAGCTCTCCGAAGGCTTGCCAGAAATCAAGGAGACAACCGGTGAAACTGCAAGGCATACGTGTACTCGACCTCTCGCGCTTTCTGCCGGGGCCCTGGGTGGGCCTCACGATGGCGGACCATGGCGCCGAGGTCATCAAGATCGAAAGCCACGAGGGTGAACCGACCCGGCGGCTGGGCCCGGCGATCGAGGGTTTTGCGGCCTACTTCCGCAACACGCAGCGCGGCAAGAAGTCGATGGTGCTCGACCTGAAATCCCCTGAGGGCAAGGAGATCTTCATCCGGCTCGCCAAGGAGTCGGACGTGATCATCGACTCCTTCCGCCCCGGCGTGATGGACCGCCTGGGCCTGGGATACGAAACCCTCCGCGCGATGAAGCCGGGCCTCGTCTTCTGCTCCCTCTCGGCGTTTGGCCAGACCGGCCCGCTGGCCCAGCGGCCCTCGCACGACCTCGGCGCCCAGGCGCTGACGGGCGTGCTGAGCCTGCAGGCGGACCAGGGCGAGCCCGTGCTGCCTACGCTACCGATGGCCGACATCGCCCTCGGTTCCGCAGCCTTGATCGGCATCCTCATGGCGCTGCTGCGTCGCGAAAAGACGGGGCATGGTGACTTGGTTGACGTGTCCATGGTCGACACGCTTTTCTCCTGGACGCCGCACATCCTGAGCAGCGTGGTCGAGAAGGGCCGTTCGCCGGAGCTCGCCTCCGAACGCCTGCATGGCGGCGCCGCCTTCTACGACGTTTATCGCACGGCCGACAAGCGCCACATCGTGTTGTCTGGCGCGGAGATGAACTTCGTGGAGAACCTGCTGAACGCGCTTGGCCGGCCGGACCTTATTGAAGTCTGCCGCCGCCCGTGGGGCGAGGCGCAG
>JANLQP010000384.1:0-2626 GCA_031367895.1 Hyphomicrobiales bacterium | reverse complement strand
CGGCTCTCGGAACGGGGTGCCATTGGGCGTTCATCAAGGCGTTGAGCCTTGTCGAGGCGAGCGCGGTGCAGCCCTACAGCTATACGCTGTTCGTGTGGGCGGCGCTGATCGGCTGGCTCTGGTTCGGCGACGTGCCCGACGCTTGGACACTCGCGGGAGCCACCGTCATCATTGCCAGCGGCCTCTACGCCTGGCACCGCGAGCGGGTGCGGGCAACTGCAAACGACAAAGCCGCCCGTGTGGTGGCGGACGGCTGAATTGGGAGGCTCAGGTGGCGTCCGGCTTCTTCGGCATCGACGGAAGTGGCTTTTTTGCCCCGTCCTTTTCAACGGCCTTCAGTCGCTTGCGAGCCTCCTTCACGTGCTCAAGAGCTTGCTCGTCTTCCGGCATGGTTCCTCCGACGGCCTTGATGGCGTCGCGCGTGACCGTTGCGACGGTCGCATGCGCAGCCTCGGCCGCCTTCTGACCAACGATGCCCTCGCGCTTGATCTTTGCGATTGCCTGCGTAGCCTTGAAGTAGTTGGCGGCGAGTTCTTCATGGTTCGCATGATTGAGGTGGTTGGCGTCTGGCGGCAAGCCCTTGTGCTTCAGCAGTTGCGCCCTGGTCATCTGATATAGTCCGAAGAGGCCAGCACCGTTGTAAGCCTCGAATTGTGTCACTCCCGCGCCCTGTGCCACGCCGGCTGATTGCTTGTTGTGCTCGATCACCAGATCGCGGAGCTTGACGCGCTCCGAGTCATATTCTGCCTGGGCGGTGATTTCGCCCATGATCTCAAGGGCAAGCGTCACATCCTTCTGCCTGAACCGCAGGAAGATTGTCCGAACCTCGACGCCAATTTCGGGCTTTAGATACTCGGCATAGTCGAGGGCGAGCACCGCGTGAGCGAAGGTCTTGGTGTTCCGTGCGCGGCCGACCTTGTAGTAGACTGAAGACTCTTCATCTTTTGGGTATCGACGGAAAACTTCCGCCGATTCTTTGGTGAGCGCCTTGATGAGTGCGGTCATCAGGCCGGCAACTCGCTTGCTGCGCTTCCAGTCATCCGGCCTGCCGTTGGCGGGCTCGCCGGCCATCAACCAGAGGTCGTTAAGGCACACGAAACCGCGATCGTCTTCAGTAACGGTCTTGCTGGCAATGACGAGCGGCTGCCTTGGTTCGTCAGTCATTTTCTCGTCCTTCGTTGTGAAGGACCGCGCGGCAGGTCTTGACGCGAGACGAGAACGGATACACGAGACCCATGCTGGCCCACGCGGTCGGGGGTTGTGTACTACAGGGCTGCTCGGTCTGATCCACCGGCAGCCCTATTCTTTGGCGATGTTCGTGTGAATTTGCAACTACACTTCAATATCTTGCCATCTCTCGACGGCTGCGGTTCTGATTTTGAATCAGTGCGCGGCGTTTCGGATCAACAGCTTGCCAGTCGGACGAGGCCGGTCTTGACGGTCTGGTGCGGGAAAAGTCGGACGTCATCGCCATTGGCACGCTGGCGGGGCTGGTGAGATTAATCGCCGAGATTTTGGAAGACGATGGCACGCTGAGCCTCGGCGCGGCCCATGTTGAAGGCCCTGGCCGGAATGCCATCGGCATCGCGAATATGCGCGTGTTGGCCGAACTCGTGATGGAGACCCTGGATTATGAAGCGATCGAAATTCAGGGAGCGGGTCGCACGACTGGCGCCAACCCAAGTCGAGACCATCGACCGCGTTTCCGGTTCACCCGTCGTCGTGCATCTGATCTGTGACGACCGGGCGAGGGTGCGTGTGCCGACGGCGGTGCAAGAACTGGCGCGGCGTGGACCGTCGTTATTGCGGGCCAAGCGAGCGGTCGAAGCGGCCCTCGAGCATGGCCTGGTCGCAATTTCTCTATCCGACGTGGAGGATCGCGGCGTGTTCTCGCGCGTGCTCGAAGACGCTGGGTTGCACGTCCGCTTCGTGGCTGCCGATCATGTCGACGTTCGTGGTTTGCGCGAGCGGCTGGATTTGACGCGGGAGCAGTTCGCGTGGCGGTTCAATCTGCCGGTGGAAACAATCGAAAAGTGGGAAACGGGTGAGCGCCGGCCAGATGCAGGCGCGCTCGCCTATCTGCGCGTCATCGCGCGCGATCCGGATGGCGCGATGGAGGCTCAGGAGGTCGTCGGGACATGAGGCGGCTATGGCTGCTGTGCTGCACCGCGACAACGCCGCTCTGACCCGCTATAAGCCGCCGGAAACGTCGCTGGAACCGACCGGCGCCCGAGCCCGCGCGAGAGCCCACGATGACCACATGGCCTGCCAAATCCCCCGCCATCACGCCTGCCCTCGTCGCCGAGCACGGCTTCAAAGGTGACGAGTACGACCGGCTGTTGGGCATCCTCGGGCGTGAGCCGTCGTTCCTGGAACTCGGCATCTTCTCCGTCATGTGGTCGGAGCATTGCTCCTACAAGTCGACGCGGTTCTGGCTGAAGCAACTGCCGACCACCGGCCCGCAGGTGATTATAGGTCCGGGCGAGAATGCCGGCGTGGTGGACCTTGGCGACGGCGACTGCGCCGTGTTCAAAATGGAGAGCCACAACCACCCCTCGTTCATCGAGCCCTATCAGGGGGCAGCCACCGGCGTCGGCGGCATCATGCGCGACGTGTTCACGATGGG
>JANLQP010000382.1:0-3025 GCA_031367895.1 Hyphomicrobiales bacterium | reverse complement strand
AAACGTCTTGCGGCCCATGATGATCGGCCGGCCCATTGTCAGGCGCCGAAACGTCTTCAGATCCGACGGCATCCGCCACGGCAAGCCCCCGGCGCGGCCGATCACGCCATTGCGGCCGGCGGCGACGATGAGGGAGATTTTCAAGTTGTCGGTAATGGCGTGTCCTGCCATGAGCGATGTCGATAAACCGTCACACGGCTACCGGCGCCTTGATGTGCGGATGCGGGTCGTAGCCGGTGAGGCGGAAATCCTCAAATCGGAAATCGAAGATCGACGTCACGTCCGGATTGAGCTCAAGGCGCGGCAAGCTGCGCGGCTGCCGTGACAATTGCAGATCCGCCTGTTCCAGATGGTTCTTGTAGAGGTGCGTATCACCGAACGTGTGCACGAACTCGCCAGGCTTCAAGCCCGTCACCTGCGCCATCATCAACGTCAGCGCGGCATAGCTGGCAATGTTGAACGGCACGCCCAGGAACACATCGGCCGAGCGCTGATAGAGTTGGCAGGAGAGCTTGCCGTTCGCGACGTAGAACTGGAACAGGCAATGACACGGCGCCAGCGCCATATCCGGAATATCGGCCGGGTTCCAGGCTGTGACGACAATCCGGCGGCTGTCCGGGTTCGTGCGCAGCATTTCGACGACGTCGCGGATCTGGTCGATCGTCTGGCCGTCCGGCGTTGCCCATGACCGCCACTGCTGGCCATAGACCGGTCCAAGATAACCGTTCGCGTCTGCCCACTCGTCCCAGATCGTGACGCCGTGCTCCCGGAGATATGCGACATTGGTGTCGCCCCGCAGAAACCAAATCAACTCGTGGATGATCGATTTGAGATGCAGCTTCTTCGTCGTCACCAATGGGAAGCCCTCGGCCAGATCGAAGCGCAATTGCGCCCCGAACAGGCTCAACGTGCCGGTTCCCGTGCGGTCGGACTTCGCCACACCCTGCGCGCGGACGCGGCGCATCAGATCGAGATATTGCTCCATGGGTCGTCATAATACACGAGTCCCTCCCGGCCGGTTCAATTCTGAACCAATTCTCCACCGGTGTGTGTTCACGGGCGCCCTTGCGTGACCGGACCTTTAACCGCGCACAACAGCCTTCACCGCACTCTCGGTCTTCGCGAGGCTGGCGATCTCGGCGAGCGTGATCGGCTTCACCGGCGGGCGCAGCCGGTAGTGGCCGACCTCGGCCGGGGGCACGCCGCGTGTCTCTGCGATCAACTCCGTTACCGTCAGGCCACACAGACGCCCCTGGCATGGCCCCATGCCGCACCTGAGGAACGATTTCATCTGGTTCGGACCTTCAACGCCGAGACCGACGGTTTCGATAACTTGCGCCGCCGTCACCTCCTCGCAGCGGCAGACGATGGTGTCGCCGGTCGGCACGCGGAACGCTCTTGCCGGGCGATAGAATGCGTCGAGGAATGCACGCGCGCCCGTGTACTTCGCGAGGGTGCGTCGCGCGGCAGGTTCGTCCGGCAGTTTCTCTGTCGCGCCGTCGAGAGCACGCGCTGCCGCGATACCCGCAATCCGTCCGCGCTCGACCGCGGCCTCGGCGCCCGCGATGCCTGCACCGTCGCCCGCGATTGCGACTCCCTCGACGTTCGTTGCGCCGTGGTTATCGAGCACCGGCACGAAACAAAGCTGGCTCGCGTCCCAGCGGTGTTCGACGCCGGCGGCCATCGCCAGATTGACGTTTGGGACCACGCCGTGGTGCAGAAGCACCAGGCCGGCCGGCATGCGATGACGTTGTCCGTGGCCCTGCCGGTAGACGACCGCCTCGGCCGCGGTCGTGCCTTCGATCGCAAGTTCCGTGATGCCGCCGATGATGCGTACGCGGCGGTGCACGCTCACCATCAACCGCAAGCCCTTCGCCAGATATGGCGAACGCGCGAACGACAGCGCGTGACGGGCGGCATGCGGCCGCGCACTCTTGTCGGTGGTGTCAAGAATGGCCTGGATCTGGCCGCCGGCCTCGAGTACCTGATCGGCGTAGAGCCAGAGGAGCGGTCCGCATCCGGCGATTACCACGCGGCCATCCGGGATCAGGCCCGAAGCCTTGAGCATCGTCTGCGCGCCGCCGACGGTCATCACACCCGGCAGTGTCCATCCGGAAATTGGAAACGGCCGCTCCAACGCGCCGGTCGCCAGGATCACGCGGCGGGCACTAAGCATGCGCGCTTTCCCATCCGCGGAAATGCCGAGTTCGCGGTTCCGGTCGAGACTCCAGACCGTCGCGCCGGGCAAGTACGTGGCGCCGCTCGCCTCGAATGCGCCAAGCAGGTCTTGGCCCTTCCAGTAGTCGGGCCCGAGGATCGGACGCGACTGCACCGGTGTCGTCCTGATGGCCCGCCACACCTGACCACCCGGCCCCGCGTTCTCGTCGAGCACCAACGTGCGCAGCTTGGCGCCTGCGGTCACGGTTGCAGCGGCCATCCCTGCGGGGCCAGCACCGACCACGACCACATCCCAATCGGCTTCGAGTGCGACGACCCCCTGCCCGCTGCCCGCTTCTGCCGCCACACCTGCGCTCACTTGCCTGCCTCCCGCCGCGTCCGTTGTGTCTCGATCCGCATGCCGTCTGCGACTTGCACGAGGCAGCCTTGCCGGTTACCGACGCCGTCTATGGTGACGAGGCATTCGAAGCACACGCCCATCATGCAATAGGCCGCACGCGGCGCCCCCGACACCGCCGACACCCGCGTTTGTCCGGTGCCCTCGACCAGCAGCAACGCCGCGACGCTCTCTCCCGCACGCGCAATAGCGTCACGGCCATCGATCGTGACGTGGATCACGCATTGCGGCGCGTCATGCAGTCTGCGGAACATGGAACCTCCGGGCCGTGAAGGCGCCGAGCATAGCCTGATCGAGCGCGCCGTTGGCGATCATCGGCGCCAACGTCAGCGCGTGGTTGGCGGCGAGCGTGACGCCCGAATGGCAACAGGCGACGAACGCGCCGGGGCAACTCGTCGATTGCTCATAAACCGGGAAACCGTCCTCAGTCATGACACGGATCGCGGTCCA
>JANLQP010000356.1:0-4074 GCA_031367895.1 Hyphomicrobiales bacterium | reverse complement strand
CGCCGAGGCGGTGTGGTGGCGGTGCCACCGGCGGATCATCGCCGACTACCTCCTCTCGGCCGGAGAGCACGTCTTTCATATCATGGGAGCGGGCAAGGTGGTGGCCGCGGTCTTGACCCCGGCTGCGGTCCGGCAGCCGGATGGAACGCTGGCCTACCCAGCCGCACAGGTCAGCAGGTGCGAAGCGGCATCTCGCATCTGCTAGAGCATTTTCACCCTGACTGGAATCGCGAAGCGATCTTAGGGTGATGAAATTGCTCGCGAAATATGAGCTAGAGCGTGTTCACTCTACGTGAAAATGCTCTAGACCGAACTTTACCACCTTTTCGACGCAAGCCATTGATACGACTCTAAACCCGAATCGCGCGCTGTCTACGTCGCCGCCACGTCGATCCCCAGCAAGCTGAACGCCCGGCGCTGCACGGGCGTCGGGGTGGCATGAACGGTCAGCGTCTTCTGTCCGGCGAAGCAGATGGTGTTGCGCGTGAGGGTCGCCAGATCGGCGAGCAGGGTTCGGAAGCTATGCACCGGCTGGACTTCGCCATTGCCGGCGTCGACGCGCTGTGTCGAAGCTTTCTGGTATGCCGCCTTGGAGGCCTTGGCCTTGGCCACCGGCGACGCCCGCTCTGCCTCGGCGGCGGCACGGTCATGGTCGTCGAACAGCATCGGCGCCAAGGGCTGGCGCAAGTGCCACTCCAAATAATACGCCAGCATGCACAGTAGCACATGCGCCCGCACCCGCGGCGCGGTCCAATGGAACACCGGCCGCAACGCGAGATCGATCGTCTTGATGCAGCGGAACGCGCGCTCCACCTGAGCCAGGGATTTGTAGCTCCGCACGGTCGCCGCGGCGTCGGCCTGCTCTGCCGGAAGACTGGTGCGCAACACGTAGAAGCCATCGAACCGGGCTTCCTCGGCGATCGCCTCGGCCTTGCGGGTGAAGCGGAACGCCGTGTCGGTGATGGTCAGCGCGAAGTGCTTGGCCATCTTGCGCCGGCCCATGACGGCGCCGACCGCCTTGCCGATCTCGCCGGCCCCGCGCAGTGGCGCCTTCTCGCGCGCCACGCGGGCCTGGATCTTGCCCAGGTCGGCCTCGGTCAGCCCCAGCAACTCGTCGCGTTTGCGCCGCCGCTCCTCGGCGAGCAGCGGGTTCCGGCACACCACCAGCCGCTCGCCGGGGTAATCCGGGCTGATGATCTCGGCCATGTCGCGGGTGTCGAACAAAGACAGTTGCAGCGGGCCTCCCTCGGCCGCCAGTTGCCGGATCGCGGGGGCCCGCAAGGCGGTGATCCAGTCCAGGCCGGCCGGACGCAGGGTTTGCTCGATCCGCGCGGCGGTGATCATGCCGCGGTCGCCGACCAGGACCACATGGCGCAGCCGGAAGCGCTGCTTCAGCTTGGTGATCTGGGCGGCGACGGTGGCCGGATCGGCGGTGTTGCCCTCGAACACCTCGATCAGGCCGCAAAGCGGACTGATGCCACGCAAAGCGGTCAGCCGGCCGGCGACCGGGCAGCCATCGGCGGCGCACAGCAGGCCGATCACCAGTTGCGGCCGGTCGCCGCGGCTGTCGCGGCTGTAGCCGTGCCGGGCCAGCGAACAGCAGCTTCCCTCGAGATAGGTGGAGGTGACGTCGTAGAGCACCAGCGCGCCGTTCTTCAGATGGCGGCGGGCGAGTTGGTTTTCGATGAAGCCCTGTTCGCTGCCGAGCCAGTCGAGGGTGGCGTAGATCTCCCGCGCGGTGACGCAGCCCAGGCCGAGGATTTCACCCAGCGAGTGGCTGGCGGTCACGCTGTCGAGCATCCGCGCCGTGGCCAGCTTGGCGGCTGGATCGAGCAGCCTGGCGACGACGAGCGCCAGCGCCAGATCGCGGCGGCGTTGCGGGGCGCGGCGCGGCAGCAGGTGTTCGAGGCCGATGCGCCGGGCCGTGGTCAGCGCGGCCAGCACATGGCCATGCGGCAGTGAGCGGCGGATTTCGAAGCCCTTGTCGCCGAGCGGGACGAGCGGATCGCCGCGCAGGGCGGCGCGCAGGGTGTCGATGCGCTCGGGTGGCAGCTTGGAGAGGTTGGCGAGGGTGCGGTTCTTGACCTTGCCGTCCTCGCGGTAGGTTTCGCGGAGGAGGAAGGAGGGGCGGGCGTTGCGGTTGGGGACCGTGGCGATGTGCATGAGGCATCGAATCAAACCGATTCGGCCCGTGTCAAGAGGAATCTCGCCGACTGCTTGGCTACATATCCGTCAGGTATTCCGCTATATCAGTCAGTTGAGTCAAAAACCCGGCAAAGTTCGGGTTAGAGCCGGGCTCTGACGACTTCCGGCCCATCGTCCTCCCAGTCGCGTGCCCCAATCTGCAGGTCAGGTCTCGACCGAAGATACTTTCGAAGCCGGCTCCTCTTCGGCCGAATGGCCCGTTGCATGGCGTTTGTGAGCCGCACCGCCATGCTGCCTCCCGGTTAGGGTTCGTAGTGCCCAGAGAGGTCTGCAAGTGGCCGAAAGCTGTCCGGCTGCTTTCCACAGAGCCACGCGCCAAAGCAGGCACTGCTGCCCGGCCAGTCCCGACCCATAGCTCAGCAATCAGGTAGCAGGGCGCTTCGCTAAAGCGAGGCCGATGCCTAGAGCATTTTCACGGTGACTGGAAATAACCGTCGTGCCGGAAATAGTTGGGACATTCCTCTGGCGTGAAGTAGTCGACGAGGGTTCCGAGGGCGTTCCACAGAGCATCGACGGTTCGGATGGCCCCTGCCCGTAGCAGGGCCTTCAGCTTGGAAAACGCCATCTCGATCGGGTTCAAATCCGGACTGTACGGCGGGATGAACATCAGGCTCGCTCCGGCTGCCTCGATGGCCTCGCGCACACCGGCGACCTTGTGCGAACGCAGGTTGTCCATGATCACGATGTCCCCTCGCCGCAGGGTCGGGACGAGAACCTGTTCCACATAAGCCAGAAACAACTCGCCATTGATCGCACCATCGAACACGCCGGTCGCGGTGAGGCCGTCGCACCGAAGGGCGCCGATAAAGGTCGAGGTCTTCCAATGGCCATGCGGCACCGCATCGACCAATCGCTTGCCACGGCGTGCCCGACCATAAAGCCGGGTCATGTTCGTCTTGGTCCAGGTTTCGTCAATGAAAACAAGATTGCTCGGGGTCATGGCGGGTTGCTTCTGCCGCCATTCGCTGCGCGCTTGGGCAACGTCTGGCCGCTCCTGCTCGGCGGCGTGGATGGATTTTTTCTTGAACGTCAGGTCAAGCGCGGCCAGCGTCTTCCACATCAGCCCGCTGCTTGCCGAAACCTTGTGCGCCGTCGACAGCCATGTCCGTAATTCCGCGATGGTCGCATCAGCGCGGGCGGTAACCTGCGCCTCGATCGCGCCATACAGATCAATCAGCCTGGGCGGCACATGACAGCGCTGCGGCAATGCCGTCGTCTGCCCGGTTCGCCGCCGCCGGCTCAGAACCTTGGAGACGTAAGAGATACTCACGCGCAGCTGCTCCGCGATCTGGCCGACAAGCACGCAATCGTCCGCTGCCGCGAACACCCGCTCCCGTAGATCCTGCGAATACGATTTCCCACGCCGCCAAAGCATCGAAACCTCCGGTTTGCTGTTACCGGAGTCCTATGGATCACAGATCGCACCCGTTTCGGAATCCCCCCCCCGGGGGGGGATTCCAGTCTGCGTGAAAATGCTCTAAATCCCAAGGTCGCGTGATCGCTGGGAAAGCCATTGGCGGGGGTATGAACAATCCACGTATGGCCCATGCCGACCATAAATGGCCTGGGCTCTTACCACACCAGACCGACCAGCAAATTCAGCGCCTGGCCGACAAAGAGGCCAGCGGCAGTCGCCAGCAATGCGGGGCGGCGGTTGGGCGCACCCCATATCCAGAGGCAGGTGAGCAGCACCGGGGCCAAAAGAACCGGGCCGATCGCTGCCAGTTCTGCCGCCAGCAGCATGGCGCCACCTGGCTGCTCTGACGCATTCAACGACATGAACAGCGTGGTGTTCCAAGACATCCGAGTGACCTCCGCCGCGAAAGTGAGGAAACGCAGCCGACCGTCGGTTAAACTGAAATGGCCCTC
>JANLQP010000235.1:0-2543 GCA_031367895.1 Hyphomicrobiales bacterium | reverse complement strand
CTCGCGCTCGTCAAGGCGTGGCCTGGAAACACCGAGCCAGCCGCGCCGCCTGCGTGCCGGCCAGCCTTGACGACCCCTCCGCGCGACGGCGTCCGGGAACGGCAGGTCGGGACGAAGGGATGGTCTTTGATCGAACAAAGGGATGGGACAGACAGCCCAAGGATTAAGCCGACAGAACGGGCCTCACCCACTCAGGACAGCGAGGAGGCATTTTTTTTGCACTTCGCACAGTGCTTCTGACGAGCTTCCCAAACGATGCTGAATACTTTCGATGGATGTATTTCCCCAGTGCCCTTCCGCCGACCTTTTCCCCAGTTTGTCCGTTCGCCATCAAAGCCGTCCACGAACTCCCGTGCAAGACGCTCCGCCGAGCGGAGCAAGTTTCCATGATCAAAAACCACCTCTCCGGTCCCATAATGCTTGGCCAAGTGCGCCAACTTCATCAGGACATGTGGGTGGACTCCCAGCGGACCTGGGGGATCTTCGGGGATGGAGGCACAGAGATAGTCTGGTAGCAACGCCACCTTCGAGTGCTTTTTCTTCGGCATCTGCGCGTGTCTCATGCTCGCGCGTCTCAGAAGTCAGGCGGCAGCGAGGTGAGACGCCTCGCGTTCGGCCGCTAAGCCTAGCCGCCCGTGCGGATGTTACGCCAATTCGCGCTTTCGTGCCCGCATCGGTGCAACTCGAATCGCAGGTCGGACGCGCTTGCTGGATGGCGCCCCGATATCGATCGTCACCGTCTGGCCCAGCGCCACGAGGCACTGCATCAGTCGTTCGAGCGAGATAGGCCGGAACTGCCCGCGCAGCATTTTCGATACATCGGGCTGCGATAGCCCCATGCGCTCGGCGGCATCTGCCTGCGTCAGCTTTTCCGCGTCGATCAGCACCCCGATCCGGCGCACCAACTCCGCCTTTATCAGATGCGTTTCGGCATCGGGGACACCGATGTCGGCGAATACATTGCCGCTGCCGTGTGTGATCTCAGTCATTGGCGTTGTCCTTTGCGTCCTCGGTCGCCTGCTGCAGGCGCCGCTTGATCAGATCCAAGTCGGCTTGCGGTGTCGCGATGCCGCGCTTCGATTTCTTCTGGAACGCGTGGAGCACATAGATCGCGTTGGCGAAACTCAAGGTGTAGACAGCACGGTAGGTGTCACCGTCGTGGTTCTCGACGATTTCGAGCACGCCCGCGCCCTTAAAACCGGTGAGCGGCTTTGCGTCCGCATGCTTGTCACCCATTTGCGCGCGATAAAGCGCATAGCCGATATCGTCCTGCACTTCCTCGGGCATGGCCCGGAGGTCTTTGCCGCTCGATCCGATCCAGTGCACCGGCTTCATACCGCCTCCGATCCAGACATGCGGAATATATGGCAATTATGCCCTTGGCACAATGCTACCCAGCACTGTGCGCAGGCTTCCGCATCGCCACCACGTTGCCGGCGGGGGATGGCTCGCAATACTGTGCCCACGCCTCCATTAACTCGCGGCGGCGCTCCAGGGCATCGCCTCGGCGATAGGCGCGCTCCACCTTGTCGCCTGTGATGTGGGCAAGGGCGGCCTCGGACAACTCGTTCGGGTAGGAGGTCGCCTCACTCGCCCAATCCTTGAAGCTCGACCGGAAGCCGTGGACCGTCGCGGCGACCGTCATGCGCCGCAGCACGGCCGACAGGCTCATGTCGGATAGGGGCGCCCCAGACTTCATGCCGGGGAACACGTAGGCGTCATTCGGCAGCTTAGAGACCGTCTCGATGATCTCTACGGCGCGCGCGGTGAGCGGCACTCGATGCTCGCGGCCGGCCTTCATGCGCTCGGGCGGCACGGTCCATAGTTTGGCTGCCACGTCGAATTCGTCCCAAGCGGCGCCGCGCACCTCGCCGGAACGGGCAGCGGTCAGGATCGCGAACTCGACCGCCAGCGCTGCGACGCCTTCCCGCTGGCGCAGGGCCCCCATGAACTCCGGCACCTGTGACCATGGCAACGCCTCATGATGCCCACGGCTGAGCTTCTGGCGGGCGGGCAGCAGGTTTTCGAGATGCCCGCGCCACGCGGCCGGGTTCTCGCCCGTGCGGTAGCCTTGCGCCTTGGCGGCGTTCAGGACGCGCTCGATCCGTCCTCGAAGCCGGCCAGCGGTTTCAGGCCGCTGCTCCCAGTGCGGTTTCAGGACCGCGAGCACGTCGGCCACGTCGATCTGATCGACCGGCTTATCGCGAATCGCCTTGGCGTACTCGGTCAAGGTCATGCGCCATTGTTCGGCGTGCTTGTCGTTGCGCCAGCTCGGCGCCATGGCTTCAATGAACTGGTCCGCCAGCTCGCCGAAAGTCGGAACGGCGCGGACCTTCTTTGCCGCCGTCATGGCCTCGGTCGCCGCCTTGATCGGGTCCTGGCCGGCCTCGAGTTGCGCACGGGCAGCGGCTGCCTTCTCGCGTGCCTTTGCGAGCGTCACGTCGGCGCCAGAACCGAGCCCCATTTCCCGCAGCTTCCCCGTCGCTCGATCCCGGAACAGGACCACCCAGCGCCGCCGCTTGCCATCACCATCATCGATCGAG
>JANLQP010000232.1:0-17391 GCA_031367895.1 Hyphomicrobiales bacterium | reverse complement strand
TCCGACGCATCGCTGATTCTCGGCGGTCTGCGACGATGACAAAGTGACTCAGTGCAACTAACCCAATCTACATCGTTCGCCTCCTCAAGACGCAGCTTCCAGGATGGCGATCTTCTGGCCGGGTTGTACTGCTGCCAGTTGGGTCACGTCGTCGAGGGCCATCGCCCAAACGTTGCAGGGGCACGGCAGGCGGATCTCGCCCGGTCGCGACAAGGGCGTCATGCCGAAACCGATAATGACGCGGTCATCCTCCGACCAGAACGCGATCTCGCCCAGAGCGACGTTCCATTTCGCGCCGCGCTCGCGCCCCGTTTCGGCATGTGTCTCGAAGTGGACGGCCTCACCCCAGGTCTCGGCTGTGGAGTAGACCGGCAGCGTTTGCCAGATGCGGTCGGCCGTCGGCGTATCGAGCAGGCGCGCGCGGATCACAACCTTACCTGCGTGAATGAAGATCTCACGCTTGGCCGCCGCACGCGGCTTGGTGCCACCGGTGGCAGGAGCGACCGGCGGCTTCGGGCGATTGCGCAGGATGTTGGTGGGCATTATTTATATTGGCGCTTCGGTTGTCCACTTCGCAACCGCGCCGTCATATTGGCGCTTCGGTTGCCCACGTCTTGGCAGAGCCAAGCTACTGCTTGGACGCAACCGCGTCTCATATTGGCGCTTCGGTTGCCCACTTCGCAACCGCGCGTTACGCCGACGGTGGGCCGAAAATCAGAACCGCGTTCAGGCCACCGAAGGCAAACGAGTTCGACAGCGCGTAGCGGATCTTCTTGGTCCGCCCGACATTCGGAACGTAGTCCAGGTCGCACTTCGGATCGGGCTCGTGCAGGTTGATCGTCGGCGGCAGGAAGCTGTCCTCGATCGCCTTGATGCAGGCAATCGACTCGATCGCGCCACCGGCGCCGAGTAGATGACCGGTCATCGATTTGGTCGACGAAATCGCCAGCTTCGCGGCGTGATCGCCGAACACTGCCTTGATGGCGTTGGTCTCGTTGGCGTCGTTCAGCGTGGTCGCGGTGCCGTGCGCGTTGATGTAGTCGATGTCGTCAGGCTGCAGCTTCGCGTCGTCCAGCGCCATCTGCATTGCAATGCGTGGGCCGTCGATGTCCGGATTGACCATGTCCTTGCTGTCGGACGACATGCCATAGCCGACCACTTCAGCCAGGATCTTGGCGCCCCGCTTCTTGGCGTGCTCATATTCCTCCAGCACCAGGATGCCGGCGCCCTCGCCGAGGACGGTGCCGTTGCGCTTTTTCGAGAACGGGAAGCAACCGTCCGGCGAAAGAACGCGCATGGCTTGCCAGACCCGCATGGAGCCGAACGTCAGGACTGCCTCGCTGGCGCCGGTGACGGCGATGTCCACAAGTCCATGACGGATATAGTCGAGGCCGATGCCGATCGCGTGCTTCGCCGTCGAGCAAGCCGAACAGGTCGCGAATGTCGGTCCCTTGATGCCGAGCTCTATGCCGACGTGGGCCGCGGCCGACGAACCGATGATGCGCAGCAGCGTCAACGGGTTCGTCGCCTTCTTATTGAGGATAAAGAGATCGCGGTAGGCGCTTTCAGTGGTCGTCATGCCGCCAGCGCCGGAGCCGACGATGCATGCCGCCCGATACGGATTGTCGATCGGCGTTTTCAGGCCGGACTGTGCCCACGCCTCATCGGCGGCGCGACCGGCGAACCACGAGTAGCGGTCGCCATACTGGGTGCGCCGGCTCCTCACGTGCTTTGCCGGGTCGAAACCTTTGATCTCGCCAGCGATATGGATGTAAAGATCCTCGAGAGGCCAGTTCTCGATACGGCTGACGCCGCATTTTCCGGCCTTGAGCGACGCCCAGTACTCGTTGACGTCAAGACCGATCGGCGTAACGGCACCCGTGCCAGTCACAACCACACGGCGCAGCGCCGCTGTTTTTCCCGTCAAGTGAACGTTCCTTTTCTGCATCCCCAGCAGTCAGATCGCAAATCGGAGAAACCATCGATCGCCTTGGACGGCATCAAGACAGGCGAACCCGCCTGCCAAAACGCGCAGTCAATGGCATTGGCCGATGATCTCTCAGCCGGGAAATGCGGCCTCATCCGGCCTCAACAGTGCTTCAAGCCTTGGCTGCGGCCTTCTTGGTGCTGCCAGCGGCGACCTGCTTCACGCGCTCGACGACCGAGCCGACGGTTTTGAAGGCAGCTGCCTCCTCCGTGTCGTTCGCGTTGTAGGGGATCTCGATGCCGAACGTGTCCTCGAGCTCGAACACGATCATCGCGAGGTCGATCGACTCGATCTTCAGGTCAGCGAGAGCAGTCGCGGACGTGATGTCATCGCGCGGCTCCTTCATATGCTTCTTCAGGATCTCGATGATCTTGTTGGTCGTGTCGTCCATTTGTTTCTCCTGCTCCACGCACCTGCGAACACGGAGCTCGATCGAGCGGGATAAAGCCGGAGATGCCGACCCAACCCTCACCTCTGAGGCAAGATACACGTCTGATAAACGTAAACGCAGGTCCCGTCCAGACGCGACTCTTAGTGGCATACGCTTAGCAAGTATTCGCATACGCTCAGCAAGAGGCGTGCCGATTTCCGCCGAAGGGATCTGCAATACTGGTGGAAAAGCCGGATTGCCCTTGGCTATGCAAAGCCTTTCGCACTCTGCAAGTGATCGCTACCGCAGAGCCAAGCCAGCACCAGCTGGCGCTCCGGACCGAATATGTGTTGAATAGCCGCACGAAGAGCCAGCCTGGAGCGTCCACCCGGAAGGACCGCGCCGATCAGGATATTAAGGAGAGGGCAATGGCCCAGAACGGGACTGCGACATCGGCTCAGACGGAACAAGCGGGACACTACCCCTGGCTCACCCGCTATCCGAAGGGCGTCGATTGGCACCAAAGCTTCACACCGTTCCCGCTTGGCGAGCTGTTGGATCAAGCCGCGGTCAGATTTCCCTCCGCCACATGCACAAATTTTCTCGGCGCCAAAGCCACTTACGCCGAAATCAACCGCGTGACCGAGCGGGCCGCCAAGGGGCTTCAAAAGCTCGGCGTCACCAAGGGCACGAAAGTCGGACTGTTCTTGCCGAACTCGCCGACCTTCATCATCTACTATTTCGCGATCCTGCGCGCCGGCGGTACGGTGGTGAACTACAACCCGCTCTATACGCTCGAGGAATTGACGAACCAGGTTTGCGACAGCGAGACCGAGCTGATGGTGACGCTCGACCTCAAGATCCTGTTCGAGAAGGTCGAAGCGCTGATCCAGGCTGGCACGCTCCCGCGCGCCATCGTCGCGTCGTTCCCGGCTCTTCTGCCCCGCGCCAAAGCGGCGCTGTTCAAGCTATTCAAGGGGCGCGAGCTTGCTCGTCCTGCCCAGTCGCCGATCGTCAAGAAGCTCGCGTTCGAGGCCGACGTACTCGACAATGACGGCAAGTACACGCGCCCGCCGATCGATATGGCCGAAGACCTGGCGGTGCTGCAATACACCGGTGGCACAACCGGCTTGCCCAAGGGCGCTATGCTGACCCACGCCAATGTGTCGATCAACGTTCAGCAGGCGATCGCCTGGGTGCCGGGACTCGAACCGGGCAAGGAGCGGGTGTTGGGTGCACTGCCGTTCTTTCACGTTTTCGCGATGACGGCCGTGATGAACTTCGCGATCGGCACCGCCGCCGAGATCGTGATCATGCCGCGCTTCGTGCTGGCCGATGCGCTCAAGCTGATCACCAAGACGAAACCGACGATCATGCCAGGTGTGCCGACGATGTTCATCGCGATGCTCAATCATCCCAAGCTAAAGAGTTTCGACCTGAGGTCGCTCAAATTCTGCCTGTCGGGCGGCGCGCCGCTGCTGCTCGAGACGAAACAACGGTTCGAAGCGCTGACCGGCTGCAAGGTGGTCGAGGCGTACGGCCTGTCGGAAACGTGTCCAGCGGTGACGATCAATCCGCTCGACGGCCCGGTGAAGGAGCTTTCCATCGGCCAGCCGATCCCGGCGACGATCGTCTCGCTCCGCGACCCAGCCAATCCGGAGCAAGAGGTGGCGCTTGGAGACAAGGGCGAGATCTGCATCCGGGGGCCGCAGGTGATGCGCGGTTACTGGAAACGGCCCGAGGAGACCGCCGCCCAGTTCACCGCGGACGGGTTCTTGCGGACTGGCGATGTCGCGACCATGGACGGCGACGGCTTCATCTACATCGTCGACCGGATCAAGGACCTGATTATCTGCTCAGGGTATAATGTCTATCCGCGCAACATCGAGGAGGCGATCTCGAAGCACCCCGCCGTGGAAGAAGTGACCGTGATCGGCATCAAGGACGCCTACCGCGGCGAGGCGCCGAAAGCGTTCATCAAGCTGCGCGCCGGCATGACGGCGACTAAGGAAGACATCTTGAAGCATCTGGAGCCGAAGCTCTCGCGCATCGAGATGCCAGCCGAGATCGAGTTCCGAGACGCACTCCCGAAGACACTGATCGGCAAGCTATCGAAAAAGGAACTGAAGCAGGAGGAGGCGGCTCGCCAGAAAACGCGATGACGGACCCAGCAAGACGCTCGCAACGACAAGGCACCAACTCCAGCGCCGGTGAAGGCCAGGAGAGCGAGCGGCTGTGGACCATCGGCGAACTGGCAGACGAGCTTGGATTGACGACGCGCGCGATCCGCTTTTATGAGACGAAGGGACTGCTGGCGCCGGAGCGCCGCGGCGTGGCGCGGTCCTACACGCGGCGTGACCGGGCGCGCATCCTGCTCATTCTGCGCGGCAAGAACCTCGGCTTCACCCTGGACGACATTCGCGAGTATCTCGAACTCTACGATGCGGATCCCGCACACCTCGCCCAGTTGAAGCTACTGAAGAGCAAGGTCGAGGCGCATATCACGGAACTCGACAAGAAGCGCACCGACATCGAGCGCACACTACGCGAGCTACACGAGATCCGTGCCCAATACGAGAAACACCTGGGCGAGAAGCCGAGCGAAGGGTGAGTTCCCGCCCCGTCTCGATGTGTAAAGACCCCGGATCGATCCAAGCTTCGCTCGTTTCGCCCGGAAAACCGAGCAATGTATTACTCCTTCAGCCACAGGCCGCCTAGGTCCTGGTTGACGAAGTGCGTCGGCGTCACCTCGAAGCCCTGCACTTTCGCCGACAGCCCAACCGTGCGGTTGAGCCACAAGAACGGCACCTGATAGGCCTGTTCCAGGAACCGCGTCTCGAAGGCGTGCAGATGCTTCTTGCGCTCGACCGGATCGAACGTCGCATCGATCTTGGCATAGAGCCCGTCGATCTCGCGGTCGATGAAACCGGACGGGTTGTAGGTCGACACGTCGGCGGAAATGTTCCGCGCCAGCGCGATCGAGGGATCGTCGACGTTCTCGCCGAGAAAATCGATGATCGCGTCGAAGGCGCCGGAACGCATCGCGTTCGTGAGCGTACCGACGTCGACCTGCGCGTGCTCGACGGTCAGGCCAAGCTGGCGCCACTGGTCGACGAGGAAGATGCCCGCCGACGTATAGGGGTCGGCGATGTTGCGGTTGACGAGTTTGATCGTGAGGTTTTCCTGACCCGCCTCTTTGAGCAGGCGCTTGGCCTCGGCGCGGGCTGCTGCGATGTCCCGGCCGTAGCCGGGATAAGCCGTGAGTTCCGCCTCACTCGCGGCCCACGGGCTCTCCGGTCGCTGCGTGCCACCAACGAACGTCAGCGACGAGACGCGTGACAAGGCCTTGGCGCCGCCCCAGCGGTCGATGCCGAGCGAGAGGGCGCGGCGGACCCGGACATCATCGAACGGCGGTTTCCTGGTGTTGAAGGCAACAACGATCAGGAAGTCGTAGGGTTTGGTGTGGAACTGGATGCCGTCGCCGAGCGCGGTCTTGAGCTGGTCGCGAACCGAGGGGGCGAGCGTGCGGAACTCAGCCATGACCTGGCCGCTCTGCAAGGCAGACGCGAGGCTCGGGCCGGCAGTATTGAAGGCCTTGAAGCCGTCGAGGTAGGGGCGGGGCTTCTCGAAGTAACCGTCGAAGCGATTACCGGTCCAACTGGCGCCACGCACCCGCTCGCCGACGACGAAAGGGCCGGAGCCCATCACCTCGTTGGCGGGATAGGTCGGGTCCATCGCCAGCTTGGTTGCGCTGTAGATGCAGTTGAACGGCGAGGCCAGCGTGAACAGGAACGCAGGCGAGGCCGAGCTGAGTTTGAACACGACGGTTTCGGCGTCCGGTGTCTCGATGTCCTTGATGCGGGAGAAAACGGACTGACGCACCGAGACGACACCCTGCGGCGGCTTGCGGATACGGTCGAAGCTGGCCTTGACGTCGGCGGAGGTCAGGCCTGAGCCGTCGTGGAAGGTGATGCCGGGGCGGATCTTGAAGGTGTAGGTGAGCTTGTCGTCCGAAGCGGTCCAGGACGAGGCCACGTCGGCGGCGACCTTGGAAGTGTCCTTCGGGTCGATCTTGATCAGCAGCGAGTAGTGCGGCGAGACGTAGTGCATGGTCGCGAAGCTGGTGGCACCGTGGCAGTCGATCGTCGGCGGGTCGCCGATGACGGCATAGGTGAGCGTGCCGCCGCGGCGCGGGGTGTCCAGGGCGTGGAGTGGAGCGGATGTTGCTAAAAGGGCAAGCGGGCCGAAGCTTGTGACTACCCCAAGCACGCGCCGAATAGTTGTCATCCTCAGGCTTGTCCCGAGGACCCATCGGGCGGCGGGCGCCAATGCGATTGTTTTGCACTTGTCGCGCAGAAAGCTCCCGGCCTCAACCGCCGAATGCGAGGAGACATGGGTCTTCGGGACAAGCCCGAAGATGACACGAGATAGGATTGGTGCGCGCTGTCCGGATTGCATGGTTGATCCTCCCCAATACTGAGGGCAGAGATTGACACAGCATCACGAAGCCGCAAACCCTGCGCGACGTAGTACCCCAAGTCACAGGACACCCCGAAATGACCGACCAGCAAATTCCCGCATTGCCCCTCGCTGACCGGATCATCGTCGAGCACACTAACCCCGGTGCCAGCGAGGTCACCGTCCGCGCGATCGCCATTGCCGGACGCATCGCGCACGACCTCGGCGCGCACGTGTGGACCTCTTGCTCTGATGCAACCAAATGGCCGAAGCCGGCAGAACACGTCTTTCTGCACGGAGGGAAACATCACGGCAGCCCGCCCACGAATGCAGGTGGCCGCAGGGTCGGCGCTGTGTTGTGCGATGGGCCGGATCTGCCCGCCGAACTTGCGACTGCTCCCATCAAGATCGTCGTATCCCCCGGCGTCCCGGCGCACCTCGAGATTCCCGACGCGGCGGTCACGGACGCGACGATCCTGGCGCTGTCGGGATTGCTGGATCTAGTTGGGCACCCGGAGCAGGCGCCGGTGCCGCTCGGCGGGCATCAGGCAGCGGGCATTGCGGGATTGGCGGCGTTCTCCGGCATGATGGCGGCGTTGGCGACGGGGAAGCCCGAGACCGTGCATGTATCGGCGCTCGAAGCCTGTCTCTGGTCGAACTGGAAGAGCTACGCGGAACGGCTCTACATGGGCCGCACGCCGTCGCGGCAAGGTAAACGCGCCGAATGGCAGGCGGTGGAATGCGCCGACGGGTACGCGACGCTCGTTTACCTGGAAAAGGACTGGCCGGCCGTTGCCCGCATGATCGGCGATCTGAGGCTCGCGAAGCCGCCACTCGATACCCAAGCCGGTCGCCGCGCCGACATGGGCAAAGTCTATCAGATCGTGCGGCCCTGGTACGCGACGCGGACGCGGGCAGAGATTTACGCACTCGCACGCAAGGAAGGGCTGCCGATCGCGCCGGTGCTGTCGGTCGGTGAGGTGGTTACTGATCCACAGTATGCAGCGCAGAAGTTCTTCGCTGCCCCCGTCGGTGTGACCGAGGCACCGCAAGCGCGCGTGCCGACCATTCCGACAGTGTGGAATGGACGGAGGTTCGCGCCACATCCAGCACCACCTCAAACGGATCGTCCCCCCACCCCTAACCCCTCTCCGCGTCGTGGCGGAGCCGCGCCTGCGGCACGAGACGGAGGGGGAGGGGGAGGGAACGTCGCGCCTCTCGCCGGCACGCGTGTGCTCGATCTCGGCATCATCACGGCGGGCGCCAGCACGTCTGCGTTGCTGGCAGACCTTGGCGCCGACGTCATCAAGGTGGAATCGTCGGCCTACATCGATCCGTTCCGCACCTGGGATAAAGGCCTCGGTGCGCCGGACTGGTGGAACCAGTCGCGTTTTTTCCAGTTCACCAACCGCAACAAACGCGCCTTGGCGCTGGATCTGAAGCACCCGGATGGCAAGGCACTGTTCCTCGATCTGGTCGCCAAGTCCGATGTAATCGTGGAAAACTTCCGGCGGGGCGTCCTGGAACGGTTGGGGTTGGGCTGGGATGTGCTGAAGCGCGCCAACCCGAAGCTGATACTTTGCTCGATCACCAGCCAGGGCGAGAATGGCCCGGACGCGGGCGCGGCCTCCTACGGCTCGACGCTCGAAGCAAACTCCGGACTGGCCGACCTGACGCGCGATGCCTCCGGCGCGCCGCTGATTTCCGGCATTCTGCTCAATTACCCCGACCAGATCGTGTCGATTTACGCGGCGGGTATCGTCACGTTGGCGGTGGAAACACTGCGGCGCACAGGCGAAGGCGCAAGGCTCGACATCTCCCAGCGCGAGCTGGCGACGTTCCTGATCGGCGAGCATGTGCTGGCAGCGACCAACCCGGGCGACGAAAAGCCGACCGTACCGCGCCCCGACATCCGGCGCACCGTCGACGGCAAGTGGGTGTTGCACCTCGCCGGCGGCTACGAGGTCCCCGTGTGGAACGGCGACGACATCCTGGATGCCGTCGAGCGCGGCGAGATCACCAACGCGTTCGCCAAGACGCCCGATGGGCGCGACGCCAAGGGCGTGCCGTTTGCGCTTGAAGGTGCGCCAATCAGAATCGGGACGCACGCGCCCTCACTTGGCGAGCACAACGCGCAAGTGCTGCGGGACATTCTGGGCATCGACGAGGCGCGCATCGCGGCACTCTCGAAGGCTGGCGTCATCGGCACGGTGCCGAGGGATTGAGCCTCAACCGTTGCCGGTCTTGCGCGGCGGCGCGCGTTCCGGCGGCAATGGGTTGTCGCGCGCCTCGGCCAGCCGCTCGTCCAGTGATTGCCGTGCCTGGGGGCGCTTCAATGCACGCTTCAACGAGCCGTTCGGCTGCTGACCAACTGGCTCGGTTTCGGGCGCAGCCAATGACGGCTGATAGGCGGCAGGCTCCGGCTTTTTTGTTTGTGCCGTAGGAACTGGCAACACTGGCGATTTGGCGGGTTCTGCCTCGCGGCGCACCGGCAATTCGGGCAAAGGCTCGAACAAGCTCGGGTCAACCGGCTGGCTTTCGGCAATCATGGCGCGCGCCTCGAACAACTCGTCGGTCACCAGCAGGGCGGCCATAACCATCAGCCGGTCGTCGCCGACCTGCCCGAACTCGCTTGCGAGACGCTCGATTTTTTCCCGCACGTGGGCTGCCAATGCCAACAAGCGCGGCTCCTCGCCGTCGCCACAGCGCAGCCGGTAGGTACGTCCATTGAGTGTGATTGTCGCCTGGCCCATCGCCCCCCGCGACGCGCTGATCGCCGAGCTGTGGATCACCCCGATCAGCAGCAACGAATCGCCTATTCGCTGGTCAAACTATGAAGGGAGTCGATCACCCAATCAATCCGGTTCAGAACCTGCTCGCGGGCTTGCTCCAGCACAGCAATCCGCTCCTGGGCAGCACCGAGCTCGGCGGCAAGCTTGTCACGCTCGGCTTCGAGGGCGCGGATGCGCGCTGCAGGAGCGGCGGGAGGGGAGCTGGCGTTCTGAGCCGCTGCGTTTCCGGACACATCGCGCTCGAGTGCTTCACCCTTTTGCACCTCGCTTCTAGGCGATGGGGCGCACTTTACCCCAGCCGCCGGCTTGGCAGCACGCTTCTTTCCGGTCGGTCGCTGACGGTCGGCCATCACCTGATCCCTGATCGTCGGCCGATGGTAAAGCCGGAACCGCGCACCATCGACGCGCGCTGAACATCCTCGCACACATCACTCGCGCAACGCAGCCTCGAATGTGGGCAGGTCGTGAAGCAATCAACCCTTCGTGCGGCAGAATCGACCAATGCCGGGGAGAAGGTAGGAGGGGCCAAGCAGCCGCGTCAACCCATGGCGACACCCATGGCGACAGAATACCACAAATGTGATGACACCATTGCGTTCAGTGAAGGCCTTAATGCTGCGACGCCAGTTGTATTGACAGGGCCGGGCGGAGCGAGGATTTTGTCGCCACCATTGTCGCGTCCGGGCGCACGACCGCCCCGATCGCGGGACGCGGACTGCGAGTTTGCGTCGCGAGTCGCCAATCACCACCCGTGCAACCGACCAGAAGGAAACCTCTGCCATGGCAGTGAAAGTCGCCATTAACGGCTTCGGCCGCATCGGCCGCAACGTGCTGCGCGCGATCATCGAATCGGGCCGCACCGACATCCAGGTCGTGGCCATCAACGATCTCGGCCCCGTCGAGACCAACGCGCATCTGTTGCGCTTTGATTCGGTGCACGGCCGCTTCCCGCACCTTGTGACTGTGAAGGGCGACACGATCGATGTCGGCCGCGGTCCGATCAAGGTGACCGCTGTCCGCGATCCCGCCGAATTGCCGCACAAAGCCATGGGCGTCGACATCGCGCTCGAGTGCACGGGCATCTTCACGTCGAAGGAGAAGGCTTCGCTGCACTTGAAGGCCGGCGCCAAGCGCGTGCTGGTCTCGGCTCCGGCTGACGGCGCCGACATGACGGTCGTCTACGGCGTCAACCACGACAAGCTGACGAAGGACCACCTCGTCGTCTCGAACGCATCCTGCACGACGAACTGCCTGGCCCCTGTCGCCAAGGTCCTGAATGACGCCGTCGGCATCGAAAAGGGGTTCATGACGACGATCCACGCCTACACCGGCGACCAGCCGACGCTCGACACCATGCACAAGGATCTCTACCGCGGCCGCGCAGCGTCGCTGTCGATGATCCCGACGACAACGGGCGCCGCCAAGGCCGTCGGCCTCGTACTGCCGGAACTCAACGGCCGCCTCGACGGCACCTCGATCCGCGTGCCGACGCCGAACGTGTCGGTGGTGGACTTCAAGTTCATTTCGAAGAAAAAGACGACGATCGACGAGATCAACACGGCGATCAAGCGCGCGGCGAGCCAGTCGCTGAAGGGCATCCTCGGCGTGACCGATCAGCCGAACGTGTCGATCGACTTCAACCACGACCCGCATTCGTCGATCTTTCATCTCGATCAGACCAAGGTGCTGGACGGCACGCTGGTGCGCGTCCTCTCCTGGTACGACAACGAATGGGGCTTCTCGAACCGCATGAGCGACACGGCGGTGGCAATGGCGAAGCTGATCTGAAGAGACAGAGCCCGGATTGGCTCGCTCCTCACGGCGCCGGCGGGATCATGGTGATGAAAAGCTTCACGCCCGGAGCCTGCCGGCCGTAGGCGGTGCGGGGAAACTCGGGCTCGAACGGTAAGAAACCAAAATCCCGATTGACGGCACTGTCGGTTGTCGGCCGGTAACCGATAAGCCGCTTCGCCAACTCGGCCCGGCACCACTGGTCCCATTGCTCGCAGATGATCAGCAACCCCTCACGGGCCAGTCGCTCTGGCGTGACCCAGGGAGCGTTCTTTTCCGAGAAGCCGATGAACTGTGAGGGGTGATCGGGACTGTAGAAGGGCACCGCCGACGCGAACGCGGTGCTGCCGGCGACGAGCCTGAGCGGCTGGCCGAACTTCTGCCGCCAGAGCCGCGTCATCTCAACCGCGACCTCTTCGCGCGGTTCGATCGCGGCACGCGTATCGGTGATGAAGCGGACGTAACCGAGGAGCGGCGAGAGCAGCGCGACACCCAACATTAACGCGCCTGCGACGCGCACCAGCCGCCGCTCGACTTGGGGCGTGATGTGCTTGTCGAGCACGACAACGATCAGCACGGGCAGCAGAAAGAAGATCGGGATCGTGTAACTGACCGAGACCTTGACGCCGCCGAGCCCCCAACCGAGCGTCAGCAGGAACGGCGCCAGCGCCAGCAGGGCCAGGCGCGAATGCGTGGGATCACTGGCCCAGGCGCGCACGGCCGCCCAAGCCATCCGCCAACGTTCAGCACGAAATCCGAGGAGCAAGGCCGTTGCGGGCGCGAAGAACAGCAGCGGCGCCAGCGCGGTAACGGCGGTCCAGGACAGCGTCTGCTTCAGATCGAAGCCGATTTTGGTTCCGGCATAGCCGAAGGTGAGCGCATTGGTTCCAATGAGCCACCAAACGTGTGGCGCGATCAGGGCAAGGAAGGTGGCGCCCGCCAGATACGGCGATAGCGAGCGCCAGTAGGCGCGGCGCGAAGGGTGCAACACCGCCACGACGAAGAACGCGATCAACAGCAGGGCGGAGTAGTACTTCGTCAGTAGCGCAAGGGCGCAGAACACGCCGAGACCGATGCTATCAAGCACTCGACGTTCACGTATGGTACGCACGAAGAACCAAGTCGCCAGTGGCCAGGACGCAAGCAGCATGCTGTTGGCGTTGAACTTCAATGCCAGCACGCCATAGAGCGGCGTCAGCATGGCGATCAGCACGCAGGTGAGGCGCCGGCTCCCATCGACGAATAGTCCCGCCAACAGCCAGATGGCATAAAGGCCGAGCGCCGAATTCAGTGCTGCCAGCAGGTAGAACGACCAGTCCGCCAGCGGCATCAGGCGGAACCAGACGCCGGCGACCCAGGCGAATACCGGCGGATGCTTGAAGTAGCCGAATTGCAGCTCCTTGCCCCAAACCCAGGCCTCCAGCATGTCCTCGTGCACGCCACCGCGCAGACCCAGCGCGCCGTACAGCGTCCACGTCACGACATGCGCCGCGAGGAGGAAGCAGAGCCAGCGCGCGGTAATTTTGTCGTCGATGATCAAGCGCGCCGTCCTCCGAATCGATGGTCAGTAGCAGATCATATCGAAATCGGTGATGAGGGGGATAACTTCGACCTTGACGGCTTCACACCGGCGTCCAGCCAAGCCAATCGGCGATGCCTTGGCCCATGATCAGTGCCTTGTCGGCGTCTGAGAGCCACGTCTGCTCGTCGCGGAACGCCGACACGCACTCACCCCACGTGCACGGCATCCGCGTGATGTCCGTGCCCCAGAACATGCGGCGGGGTCCGAACGCGTCGTAGATGGCTTTGTAGCGCTGAGTCAGGCTGCGGAAGGGATAACCGTCGGTCACGTATTGTGGGCCGCCGGTCGCTTTCACGGCGATGTTCGGGTACTTCGCCAGCGCCAGAACGTCAGGGAGCGTCACGAAACACGCGTCGTCCTTGTTGCCGCGCCGGACACCGAAATGGTCAACGATGAGTCGCAGGCCCGGATGGCGTTCCGCGATCTTGCCAACCACAGCCAAGAACTCGCCCGCCAGCAGCGCGATCGGGATGTTGAGCCGCTCCGCCGCCGGCCAGAGCCAGTCCATGGTGCCGTCGTGCGGCCAGGACGCCATGTGCGGTTTGAGGAACGTATAACGCAGCCCAACCATGCCCGGCTGCTGCGTCCAGGTCTCGATCAGCGGCCGCTTTTCGGGCTCGTCGAGAGGAATGCGGCCGAGAATGGCGAAGCGGCCGGGATAGCGGCGGACAGCGTCGATCGCCTGAGCGTTGGAAACCGGGTCCCAGCTCGGCGGATGCAGGATGGCGCCGTGCACGCCCGCCGCGTCCATGTCGCGAATCGCCTCCTCGAGGAGATAGGGCGTACTACGATGCGGCGCCACGACGGTGCCTTGCGTCCAAAGATGTATCTGCGCGTCGATGATCCGCATGGCCGTGCTCCTAGTGGTGTCCCGCAGTTGCCGACCCGAACTCGCGGCATTCACTCAGGCGGCCATTGCGGGATAAACACCACACTAAAGCCATGATCCGGCAGCCTAGGAACTTGTCCGAGTAGTCGCTGTTCAGCTGGTCGCGAGTCTGATTTGGATCGCTGCAATCAGCAAGCATTTTCGCCCCGACAGCATTTTCGCCCCAAATCGAGATCTGACCGGCGACGCATCGCGACAACGCGGTACCCCCGCAGCGGACGTCAAAGCTAGCGCAGTCAGCATCGCATTTGGCGGATCCGAAGCACCGCAAATGGTGTGCTTGATCAGGCGATTGCCTCACGGTGGCCTGCCGACGGTTGGAGTAACCCCATACCTTCCGTTGGCCGCCTGACGCGACGGGCCAAAGAGCGACTGACCCACACGCATTGCCCGAGCCAAGGCCGTCAGTTGGACTAAGAGGCTGGGGCCAACGGTCACTGCGCCTCGATCTTGGCGTCCCGAATGACCTTGCCCCAGCGTTCGGCCTCGGAGCGCTGAAAGGCATCGAGCTCGGCGACACTCGATCCGATGACGACCAGGCCCTGGTCGAAGTGCTGGTCCCGTACATCGGTCATGGCAGCAATCTGCTTCACGGCCGCGTTGATTTTGGCAACGACGGGCACGGGCGTGGCGGCCGGAGCCCAGAGCCCAAACCATGTGCCGACGTCGTAGCCTGGATAACCCAGTTCCGACACCGTCGGCAATTCCGGCAGCTGTGGCATGCGTTTGGCTCCGGTCGTCGCTAGGGCGCGCAACTTTCCCGTCTTGATGTACGGCAGCGACTGGGCCGGGTTGTTGAACATGAATTGAACATGACCGGCGAGGAGATCGCTTATGGCTGGCGCGCCGCCCTGATATGGCACGTGCAAAACGTCGATACCGGCAATCCGCTTGAACATCTCGACCGAGAGATGTGTCGGCGCGCCACCGCCACCTGCCGACGCGTAGCTGATCGCGCCCGGTTTCACCTTTGCTGCCGCGACCAATTCCGCGATGGAATTGACAGAGAAAGTTGGGTGCACCACGACGATGAGCTTGTAATCGAAGACAAGACTGATCGGCGTGAAGTCGGTGAAGGGGCTATAACCCGGCGCTTTGAAGAGCATCGGATTGACGACGAAGGACGTCGATTGGAGCAGCAGCGTATAGCCGTCGCCCGGAGATTTGGCGACGAGTTGCGAGCCGATGTTACCACTCGCACCCGGCCTGTTTTCGACAACGACGGGCTGGCCCCATATCTCCGTCATCTTGGCTGCGTAGAGGCGCGCAACATAATCCGTCGGACCGCCTGGCGGCAGGGGAACGATCAGCCGGACGGTCTTGCTCGGAAACGCCTGAGCCAGGGCACCACCCGGGGACAGCAACAGCATCGCAATGATCAGCATCCATTGTGCCACGACAGTCTCCTTGGAAATGCCAGCCCGAACTCGTCAGCGCTACGATCACCGCGCTTGGCTCTCATTGAACTTCTTGGATAACCGTAATCTCGATCCGTTTGGCATCAAGGGGCTGATGCCAACACTCCGTTGTCGTTCTCCCTCGTGCGTCCGCTATCACGGCAGCTGTGCCGCCTGCATTTCTGCACGACACAGGCGGCAGGGCAACGTCGCTGATGGCCGAAGGACACTCTGCCCGATGAGGGTCAAAGTGGTCCGACACCTTCCGTTCCTGCTCGACGGGCCAAGACCAGTCGTAGCGGCAAGCCGTGTCACAAGCCGTATCAATCCATTGCTCGATGGCCAGGGCCACCTCAGGCGGCATCTCTGCGCTGTCGCGGTCGATGGCGGTCGAGTTCGCACCCGATCCAATTCGCGGGAATACCATCGCACCGTCGGTGCCTCTTGGGATGGCGTGAAGAAGCAGCTCCAAGGCAGGAGGTGACCGAGGAACTGGGCTGCCAGCATCTGCCCGGCCCAATCGAGCCCATCTCCATCGCGGACATGGCCGTCTAACTTGCCTCAGATCAATCTGCGAGGACGACCGGCAAGATCCTTGCCATCGACAGCGGCCTGACCATCCGCTGAGTGCCAATGGCGTGCGGTTCTGGTAGCGAGACGCTGGTGCGATCGGAACTGTCCGCGGTCTTGACGACGAAGATGTTACACGCTTCGCTATGCGTTCCAGGATTTCCGATGCATTAAGAAACCTCAGCCCAGCAACCCCAAGCACGCCACCCAATGAGTCTCGACGTTGGAGGCCTACGCGCTACCGACACTTGGTGCCCAGCCGGTTGCCCAAACTCACTTGCAAGGCGGAGTGCCTTGAACACCGCACTTCTTGGCGTCCTTGGCTGCAGGCGGCGGAGCCTTACCAGGAGCAGGGCGATTGATACCCGGCATGGCCTGCTGCGCTGTGGGCCTTGGTCGCTGCTCCTGTCGCGGCGGTTGGGGCGGTTGGGGCGGAGAACTGGAAGCATCTCTCGGTGTTGCGGCCCGGGAAAGCGGAGGAGTCCGAGGCGATATGGCAGTTGGCTGGCCCGGACCCGCATTCAGGTCTTGCGTCCTGGCTGTGCCTCGTGGACCTTGAACCTGCCCTGGCGAAGGCGGGGCGGTTGCCGGCGGAGAAGCATTCAGCAATCGCGGCTGGGCAGCGGGTGGCGGGCTCGCTGATCCCGCAGGATTAGGCGAAGCCGCACCTTGCGGCGTCGCCGGCCGGTTCGGAAGGAAAGTTGACCCTTGCCCCGTTGCTGGCTGAGCATTCAGCAATCGCGGCTGGGCAGCGGTTGGCGGGCTCGCTGATCCCGCCGGATTGGGCGAAGCCGAACCTTGCGGCGGCGGCCGGTTCGGAAGGAAAGTTGACCCTTGCCCCGTTGTTGGCTGAGCATTCAGCAATCGTGGCTGGGCAGCGGGTGGCGGGCTCGCTGATCCCGCCGGATTGGGCGAAGCCGAACCTTGCGGCGGCGCGGGCCGGTTCGGAAGGAACGTCGACGCTGGCCCCGCTGAAGGCGACGCGGTTGTTGATGGCTGAGCATTCGGCAGTCGAGGTTGCACCGCCGGCGCCAGATTTTTTCCGGCTGCGGGCAACGTCGCGCTTGGCAAGCTGGACGGGTTCGGAAGGGCCGCGCCTTGCGGTAAATCCGGCAGTGTCCTCCTGCCGACCAGTGGCTGGCCGGTTGTTGGCCCCGATGTCGAAAGATTTGTGACTCCGCCCGGCTGCGGCGGTGCACCTTGAGACGTGGACACCGGCTGCGCGGCAGCGCGCTTGGCCAATGACGGCGGTAGCGCCACCACGGCAGCTGCAACACCGGCGGCAGCCGCCGTCGCAGCAACGACCCCCGCGCCGATCCGCGTCGGCGTTGATGCAGCAGGCGCACCGGGTGCGCCGACAACTGGCGCACCGGGTGGAGCAGCCGGCACTATGGCGCCGGCAGCAGGGGCTGCCGCGGGCGCCGCACCGGGAGCCGCGAAGTTATTGATGACGGTTGTATTGTGGATGTTGTTGAACACGACATTGTCGGGCGGTGGGGCCACGTAGGCCGGTGGCCGCACGTAAAGCGGTATCGCCACAAATACTGGCGCCGGC
>JANLQP010000181.1:0-12861 GCA_031367895.1 Hyphomicrobiales bacterium | reverse complement strand
GGCGAGCAAAATGTTCGACCTGTCATCGACCAGCCAGGCGCCGGTATCGCTTTTACTTTGCGCCATCCGACTCCCCTGCAGGGAGCCGGCCGGATGGCGCGGGCAGCGGCGAAGCACAGGTCAAACAATCTGCACAACGGTCTGAGATATCCGGAATTTCCCTGGGACGGTGGAGGGGAGGAGCAATTTGTGCCTCCCTTTTGCTTCGGCCGACCGATGCAGGTCGAGTTTAAGGATTATTCAAGCCTTCCGGGTACACTGGCGGCTCAGTTCGAGGAGCCGGGTCTATGGACAAAATTACCAAGCAGAACGTGATGCTGTTCAACGGTGCAGCCGCAGTGCTCATCGTCGGCTCGATCGGCTACGCCCTGAAGACGACGCTTATTTCCGACTCCATTCCGCCTTGCAGTAGCGCCGAGCGCGTCGGCAGCGAGCGCTATCCGCGCGGCATGCAAATGGCGCTCGAGAACGGCGGGCGGCCGTTGACCCCCGCGGACATCCAGGCACGCGCGCTCGGCACGGACTGGGGACTGCTCGAGCGGACCAAGGTGACCCCGGTATCCGACGCTCCGGCCAAGGTAGCGATCGAGTACACGGTCACGCATCAGAAGGCTGGGGATCGCGACGAAGCCGCAGGCCGGGAAGGCGCGGGCTTCGTCTGGGCCCCACGTGCCATGCAGGCTGCGAAGTCGGCGTGTCTTGCCTATTCGATGTTCGTTCCCGATGGCTTCGATTTCGGTGCCGGTGGCCGCCTTCCCGGCTTCCTGGGCTGGTCCAAGCCGAAAGAGGGCGAGGAGCAGGGGCAGTCGTTCCAGGCGATGCCGAACTGGGACAACGTCGGCGCGGTCGGGCCAGCTCTTCTGATCGGGATCGCCGATGGCAGCAATGGTTGGAACCGGTTCGGCGCCTTCGAGATGACGCGTGGCCGCTGGGTGGCGATCGAGCAGGAAATCGTCATGAATACACCCGGCGAGAGCGACGGCATCGTGCGCACCTGGGTCAACGGCAGCCTTGCCGTCGATGCGCGGACTGCCTTCAACGCGAAGGAGCCAGTCAGCTTGACCGGCGTGCTCGCGGAAGTGTCCGCGGTTGGCGCCCCCGTCGACGCGAAGGCGAAGAACCAGCGGGTCTCGGTCACACCCTTCATCGTCTACCTGAAGTAGGGCGCCGCGGCCGGACGGGGGCCCGTCAGGCGACGGCCGCGACCATCTTGGCGATGCGATCGAGTTGCGGCAGCACCTCGTCGGCCTTGGCGGGTGGCAGATTGATCACAATGCGATCGCAGCCTTCGTCGCGGTAGCGCCTGGCGAGGTCGGTATCCTCGGCGTGGCCGAAGATGGTGATCGGCATGGTCTTCGGATCGCGGCCGGCCTCCTTCAGCATCTGACGGAACTCGGGCAGCAGTCCGATGACATCGCCATACTTCGGGCGCTTGGCGTGCGGCATCCAGCCATCGCCATAAGCAATCGCGCGGCGGGCGCCGTAGGGGTAGGCGCCACCGACGATGACAGGCGGATGCGGTTTTTGGACGGGCTTTGGCATGGTCATCATCGGCGGGAATTTGACGAATTCGCCGTTGTATTCGGCTTTCGACTTGGTCCAGATGGCGCGCATGGCTTCGACGCGCTCCTGCATCACCTTGAAGCGCGATTTGAACTCCGTGCCGTGGTCTGCCATCTCCTCCGCGTTCCAGCCCGCGCCGATGCCGAACAGGAAACGGCCGGCGGAAATCTGGTCGAGGCTCGCCACCGACTTCGCCGTCTGGATCGGGTCGCGCTGCACGACGAGGCAGATGCCGGTGCCGATCTTGAGTTTCGTGGTGGCGGCGGCAGCTGCCGATAGCGTCACGAACGGGTCCATGACGTCGTAGTATTTCTTCGGCAGGTCGCCGCCTTGCGGAAATGGCGACGTGCGTGAGACCGGGATGTGCGAATGCTCCGGCGCCCAAAGGGATTCGAGCCCACGCTCCTCGAGCGCGCGGCCAAGCTCGGCTGGTCCCATGGAATAGTCCGTGAAGAAGATCGCTGCGCCGACATTCATGGGGTGTCTCCCGTGCCTGTGTGGTGTTGACTACGGCAAGCCTACAACGGGGGCGATGGCGAGCGCCAACGAGAATGCGCGGAGCACGGCGCGGCAAGCGCTAGGCCATCACCGCGCGCCGCCCGTGCAGGAAGCCGAGGAGGGCTGAGCGGCATTGCAAGTACGCCGGATCGGTCGCGAGCTGGAGGCGGTCGCGCGGACGCGGGATGTCGACCGCAATGACGCCGCCGAGTGAGGCTTCGTTGGCGAGGCCCATCATGACGACGCGGTCGGCCAGCAGCACCGCCTCGTCAACATCGTGGGTAACCATGATCGTGGTCGTGCGGGTTTCACGAATGATGCGCGCGAGTTCGTCCTGTAAATGGGCGCGAGTAAGCGAATCGAGTGCGCCGAAGGGTTCGTCGAGCAGCAGGACTTTCGGCTCCATGGCGAGCGCTCGGGCAATGCCGACGCGCTGCTTCATGCCGCCGGAAATCTCCGCCGGGTACTTCTGCGCGGCGTCGGTCAGGCGGACCATGCCAAGCGCGCGGTTGGTGCGCTCGCGCAACTCGGGTTGTAATTCCGACTTGCCGAAGATGTGCTCGACGCCCAAGTGCACGTTGTCGAAGCAAGTCATCCACGGCAGCAGCGAATGGTTCTGGAAGACGACGCCGCGATCGGGGCCCGGGCCGGTGATGGGGTGGCCGGCGCAGACAATGCGACCCGCGTTTGGTGTCAGCAGGCCGGCGATGGCGTTGAGCAAGGTGGTCTTGCCGCATCCCGAGTGACCGATGAGCGCGACGACCTCGCCTTCGGCGACGGCGAACGAGAAATCGCGCACGACTGTCTGTTGGCCGGCCTTGGTCGCGAAGGCGATCTCGATGTGGTCGATGTCGACGAAGCCGGCCATGTGTCCGCTATTCCTTGAAGGCGAGGCGGCGCGCGGCGAGGCCAAGCAACTGGTCGAGGCTAAGGCCGACGATGCCGATCAGGACGACGGCGACGATCATGCTGGAGATCTGCAGGTTGTTCCACTCGTTCCAGACGAAATAGCCGACGCCGCTGTTGCCAACGACCATCTCGGCCGCGACGATGACGAGCCAGGCGATGCCGATCGAGATGCGCATGCCCGTGAGGATCATCGGCAGGGCGGCGGGGAAAATGATACGTCGGATGCGTTTCCAGAGCGGCAAGCCCATGACGCGCGCGACGTTCAGCCAGTCGGGCCGCACCTGCGCGACGCCGAAGGTGGTGTTGATCAGCAGCGGCCAGAGCGCGCAGATGAAGATGACGAAGACGGCGGAGGTGGCGCTGTCTCGGAACGTGTAGAGCGCGAGCGGCAGCCAGGCGAGCGGCGAGATAGGTTTCAGGACCTGGATGTAGGGATTGAGCGCGCCGTAGAGCAGCGGCGACATGCCGAGCGCGAAACCGAGCGGCAATGCGACGCCAACCGCGATCGCGAAACCTGAGAGCACGCGGGCAAGCGAGTCGATCAGATGCCAGCCAATGCCCTGGTTGTTGCTGGCGCGGCCTTTGAAGGCGACGGAGAGCAGTTCGCCTGCGCGCTTGGCGGTTTCAGCGGGCGTCGGGATCGCGGAGGCGGCCTTGGCACCGGCCGCGGCACCGGCGAGGCGCGCATACTCCGAGTTGACGCCCGCCTGCACGGGTGGTTTCACGGTTGCAAAATGCCAACCGAGGATCAGCGCAATGCCGATCAGCAGTGAGAGGCCGGTGGTTTGCCAGACGGGAACGGGCTTGGTCATGCTGAGCGTCCCTGTCGTGCAATAAAAACGACCATTGTCATGGTCGGGCTTGTCCCGACCACCCATGGTTCGGCGGGCTGGAAACTTGAGTTTTGTTGAAGCGATTCAGCAGAACGCGCCCGTCGCGCTTGTTGCACCATGGGTCCTCGGGACAAGCCCGAGGATGACACCTGTGGGATGATTTACATCACAGAACTACACCCGTTTGATCTTGAAGCTCTGGATGTACTCCTCGGGCTTCGTCGGGTCGAACTCGCGGCCCATGATGATCTCCTTGCGAGCGAGATCGGGAGCGGCCGCGCCGAGTTCGGCGAGACGGGCCTTGGCTTCGGTCGCGAGCATCACCTTCTCGGCGATCTCATTGTAGTTGATGTCGCCCTTGACCATGCCCCAGCGCTTCAGCTGCGTCATGAACCAGATCGCCATGGAGTAGTGCGGGTAGGGGTTGAAAACGATGCGATCCTTGACGTCGAGAACGTTACCGAGGCCGTCGGCGTACTTGCCGGAGATCACCTGCTCGACGACAATCTCGGGTTGGTTCAGATACTCAGGCTTCGCCAGAATGGCGGCGATGCCGGAGCGGTTCGCGGGATCGGAGACGAAGACGCTCGATTCGACGACGGCGCGATAGGCGGCGAGGAACGTGTTCGGGTGCTGCTTGATCCAGGCGGCGCGAGCGGTGAAGGCGCAGCAGGGGTGTCCCTGCCACAGATCGCGCGAGAGCGTGTGCACGTAGCCGGCGCCTTCATACACCGCGCGTTGGCCACCCGGTTCGCCACCATAGAAACCGTCGATGTTGCCGGTGCGCAGGTTCGAGACGTACTCGGTCGCCGGCACGACGCGGAAGCTGACGTCGTTGTCGGGATCGATGCCGTGCTCGGCGAGGAAGTAGCGCAGCACGAGCGCATGCTGCGACTGCTCGAATGGCACGCCGAAGCGGAAGCCCTTCCAGTTTTTCGGCTCACGGTTGTCCTTGTGCTTCATCGCCATGACAAGCGAGGAGCCGTGCTGGTTCTGGATGGTGAGCACGTTGGTGAGGTCGGCGACCGAACCCGCGCCCATCGACACGGTGATCGGCACCGGCATGACTTGTTGCGACAGGTCGAACTCGCCATTCAGCAGCTTGTCACGGATGATACCCGGCGCGCCGGTCTTGAAGAACTTGACAGTGGTAAGGCCGTTCTTCTTGAACAACCCCAAGTGCTCGGCCATCACCAGCGGCGTCGCGCAGGTGATCGGGATCATGCCGATCGTGACCTCGGATTTCTCCGGCGCCGGGCGTTCCTGCGCGATCGCCTTCAGTGAATCGAGCGGCAGGAAGCTCGACACGGCATCGAGCAGCACACCGGCACCGACGGCCGCGAGGATGTTGCGGCGGGTGGCGGGATCCGGAAACAGTCCGTGCAGCACGGCTTGTTCGACGCCGTTGGCCATCGCCTGCTCGCCGCCGCCGTTGAGCCAGCGCGCCTCACGGGCATCGTGCGATGCGCCGCACGAGCACTTGCCATGCGTGTGCTTTGTCCCATTCACAGCCATTGAGCCTTCATCCTCTGCTTAGATGTATCGAGTTGTGCCGGTTTGAACCGAAGCCGCTGACGCAATACCGATGTCATATGACGCTGATGCCAACAGTGTGCCACGCGTTGCGCCAGTCGGTCGCTGGTTGGGTTTCGCCCGCCGACGTGGTTGCGCGCACGGCCAATTCAACCGGGCCCGGGCGGTCAGGCGTCCATGGCAAAGTAAAGCGCTGCCAGGAGCGCTGCCGGCGCGGTTCGACGTGGGCCGGGCGCCAGGCGCCGTCACGGCCGACACGAACCTCTACGGTGGCGATGTCGACATCGCCCCACGCCCAGCCCCAGATCGTGGCGGGCGTATCCGACTTCAGTTTGGCGTCGGGCGCGGGTGCCACGATCAATGCTTCAGGATGCAGCGACCAGACGGGCTTCGTCGCCTTGGTCGGATGGCCGCTCGCGTGCAGGACCGGGTCGTTGTACCAGCGCGTGACGAAAGCGCCGTCGGCGCGGTGGTGGCTCAGCGTCATGCGCGTCAGCCATTTGACGCTGTTTGTGCCGAAGTAACCGGGAACAACGAGGCGGACGGGATAGCCGTTTTCGGTGGGCAGCGGCGCGCCGTTCATAGCGAAGGCCAGCAGCGTGTCCGGCGACAAGGCGCGCGCCAGCGGCAGATCCTTCTGATACTGCGGGATCTCGACGTTCTCGAACGTGCCCCAGTCGGCGCCGTAGGACCACAGGAACTCGGCGCCTTGCTTCGGGCGCGCTTCGGCGAGAACGTCGGCGAGACGCACGCCGGCCCACACGACATTGCAAGCACGCCGCGTCGGTTGACGCGGTTGCAACGGGCTGCCCGCGCATTGATGTACCGCCTCGACGCTGATGATCGGATAGCGCGCGAGATCAGCGAACGTAAGCGTCAGCGGACGCTCGACGAGACCGTCGATCGAGAGCGACCAATCTGGCGCCGTCAGTTGTGGGACGCCGAGATGGCAGAGCACGATGACGTCGGATGTCGGCGTGATCGCGGCCGTCATCTGATCGGGTCGAAGCGGGATGCGGCGATGGAACCCTGCAGGCGAAAGCTTCGGCCGGTCGGTCATGCAGTCCTCAAAGTGATTCGCTGTCCGACCATCGATGATGCGCAGACGAACGTCAACGCCGAGGGCCAGCGGCCGTTGCTTCCTGTGCCTGCCGGGCGCGCAATGCTTTTGCGGGATCGAGCGCTGGCGTCGGCGGGTTCAGATCACGCATCCAGACTTCGACGCGGCGATTGAGTTGCTGGCCCTGCAGCGTGTCGTTGCAGGCGACCGGTGCCAGGGGGCCATAGCCGCGCGCCGCGATCTGGCGCGGATTGATGCGGCCAGCACCGGCTGCGAGCACGGCCTGCCGCGCCTGCTCGGCGCGGCGCTGGCCGAGGCGGGCGTTTGCAAGTGGGCTGCCGGTGTCGTCGGTGAAGCCGAGCAGGGCCACCGTCTTCTTCTGGTACTCGGGTGTTTGCAGCAATTCAGCCAGGCGTTGGACGTCCTGGCGCGATTTCGATTGGAACTCGCTCGATCCGGTCGCGAAGCGGAATGCAATCGATAGCTGACGCGCCGGCGTCAGCTCGGCCAGCAGCTGGCGCTCGAGCAGGGGATCGACGAGGCCCGGAGCCAGCTTGACCTGGAAACGTGCTGCAACATCTGCGTACGGGATGCTGTCGATCCGCTGGTCGACGAACTGGCTCCCGAGAACGGCGCTCTGCGCATGGGTCGACAGCGCGTACTTGAGCAGGCCTTGCGCGAAACCGCCCTGGAGGGGGCCTGCCGTATAGACGTACAGGCGACGGCTCAGTGGATAGTTCTCGGCCTTGATGGAGAATGCGTTCGCTTCCGTGACCAGGCCGCAGGTGCCGGCAATCGGGACGGATCGAACGTTGCGGATCGACGCAACGGACGTCATTCCGATGGCGCGTGGATCCTTCGCCACGGCGTCGGCGAT
Organism: Hyphomicrobiales bacterium; assembly: GCA_031367895.1. Classification (GTDB taxonomy): domain Bacteria; phylum Pseudomonadota; class Alphaproteobacteria; order Rhizobiales; family Hyphomicrobiaceae. Next base: position 5,588 of record JANLQP010000181.1, on the reverse strand, counting down.
CTCGGCGTTGGCATCGAGGCGGCGGACGTAGGCGCCGGTTACGAGATTGCGGGGTTTGAGGATCTGCTCCTTGAAGTCCTCGAACGTGGCGCTACCGGCATCGGCGGCGTAGACGGTGATCGGACCGGCGGGGACGCCGAGTTCCTGCCAATCGGTGAGCTGACCGGCATAGATGCGGGCAATCTGGTCGAGGCTGAGTGATGCCAGCGGATTGCCGGGGGCCACAATGAAGACGATCGCATCGAGACCAAGCACATGCTCGTTCTGGACGACGCCACCGGTCATGAGCGGCGCCAGGGTTCGCGCCTCTTCGGCGCCGATTGCGCGCGACGACATGCCGAACTGGGCCTCGCCCTTCGCCAGCGCTGTGAACGCGGTCGGCGAGCCGTAGCGCTGCACGTCGATCGTCGCAATCTCTGCCTTCTGCGCATTGCGCACGCGGAACCGTGTTTCGTTGCGCCGCTCGCCGGTCGACTGATTGGCGTCGGCACCGAGCGAACGGGCGTAGGCGCGGATCAATTCAGGCATCAGCCGCTCGCCGATCGTGCTCGATCCATGAACTGTGAGGCGCTCGGTGGCGACGGCTGCCGTGCGCTCGCCAGCGGGACAGCCGGCGCCGAGGCAATCGAACTGGGATGCGTCGAGCGCAACTTCGCCGGACGGCGTCTCGAGCACGAAGGCGGTCGGCGTCGCGCTCTTCAGCTTGCCGATGAATTCGAAGTCACCGCCCTTGGCGCGCAGCACGGTCTGCTGGGCCAGCGCTGGCGATGTGCAAGCGAGGGCCGAAACGGCAACGGTCGCGGCCAATCGAATGGATAATCTCTGCCGGTAGCGGAGCATGGGGAATGACCTTCTTGGGTTCCGTGCGAGCGATAGGACAGGAGCACCGTTGAGCGGTGACTCAGTTGCGGACAGTGATCACCGGCATCAGCGCGTAGTCGAAGCGGTCGGCGGCGGCGAGCGGCTGATTGCAGCGGGCGGGCTTGAAGCTGCCGGCCGCGCGTGCCACCTCGCCGCGTGGCGAGAGCATGCTCACCTGAAACGCGACTTTGGCGAGCGGGCCCTGGCCGCACGTGGCCTCGGAGGGTAATGAGCCCCGCGTTTCGTGATCGAGCGCCATGGCGACGGTGCCGCCTTGGTCCTTCTCGCCGTGGATGTAGGTGTAGACCTCAACCTTGTCGCCTTGAGATTCCTCGTACGTGGTAAGGAAACCGCGGCCGAGACCACTGGCGGTGCGGGCCTTGATTGCCGAATCCGCAGAGGCCGTGGCTCCGGTCCAAACGTGGCCCGGCTGACCGGCGCCGGCCGCATGCTCGAACACGTGCAGATCGAGATTGACCGGAGCCCGCCAGCGCACGGCAACCTTCGAGACCTTGTCGAGATCGGCTGCCGCGACAGGGATGACGCGCCGGGTGCCGTCAGCGAACGTGACGTCCACCGAACGGCGATCGCCGGCGAAGAGGTCGAGTGTGAAGTAGCCGCTGCCATTTGCTGGCAATTGCCGTTTGATCTCGACGCCATCGTAGACGAGGCCGACGTCCTGGCCGCGCCGGCACGGCGACTCGATGCGGATCTGTGTCTGGCCGGCGGCCAACGGGGCGATCTGGATCTCCGGCGGTGCACATACGGCGTCGGTGCGCGCGGGCGCAGTCACTGCCGCGGGCGGCGGCGGAATGTTGGCGGCCACGCTCGGCAGCCGCGCCGGTGGGCCGGGGAGTTCCGGGGGTGGCGATTTCGCGACCGGTTCCGGCAGCCGGAGGAGAGGCGCGGCCGGCTGCGGCACGGCGGGTGGCGGCTGGGTCCTGGACGGTGGAGATGCGGGGGTGACGTTCGCAGTCCCTGGGACCAAGGTCCGGTTGTCGTTGAAGGCCGGTCCCGCGGGCTGCGCCGGCCGGATCGGAGCGCTGGCGATTTGCCGGCCGCTGGCGTCGCCTGGGCTGGCGCGATCCGGCCGCGTCGTGCTGTCGAAGAGCCAGTACAGAAATCCAACGGCTGCGGCAATCTCGAGCAGGCGCCACACGGAAATGCCTTTCCGGGAAGACCGCATGCCAAAGATGCCACCGCCATCACGGCCGCTGTCGTTCGTCATTAAGGTTCGCTCCCGAAAACGTTCGTCCGCCGAAAGCTTTAGGGCGGCGCATAGCCTTATGCATTGCCTGGCCTTATGCATTTCGGGTGCCATTATGCCGGTGAAACGACCGGTGGGTGGTAAAGACGACGCGCTCAATTGCGGGTTAGGGTTACTCTCGCGTCAGCGGGTCGTTCCCCGGTTCAGGTGATTTGGCCGGTGCTCGACGGCGGCAATGGCAGGCCGTGCGGCATTTGAATTGCCTTGACGGGGCGGGCAGCTCGATCCTATAGAGGCGCGCACTGATCTCGCGGGCTCAAGCTCGGGGGACTGATATCTTTTACCAAAACGAAGCCAACTAACGCGAACAAGAGAACTGGCGCATCACGTGCGCGAGTTTCGGCGCGATCGAGCAGGAGAGTTGCATGACCCGACGTTGTGAGCTGACCGGCAAGCTGCCGATGTCCGGAAACCTGCGCAGCCACGCTGAAAACAAGACGCGGCGGGTCTTCCGTCCGAACCTCGTCAGGGTGACACTGATCAGCGATATCCTGAAGCGGAACGTCAAGGTGCGTGTCAGCGCCCATGCGCTCAAGTCAGTGGAACATCGCGGCGGTCTCGACGCCTATCTGGCAAAGGCCGGCGCCGAGGAGCTTTCGCCGAAGCTGCTGAAACTGAAGCAGGAAATCAAGAAGGCGAAGGCCGAGGCAGCTCCGGCCGTCTGAGACGCTGGTGCGACGCTTTCGTGTGTTCAGGCGGCGAGCCTTGGGCTTCGCCGCCTTATCGCGTCGGGCTGGGGTTCAGCTCAGCCGCTTGCGCATCAGCAACTCGTCGATACCCTCAATGGCGAGATCGTCCAGCAAGGCCGCCTTTTCGAACCCGTGAGCGCGGTAGAGGCGTTGCGCCTCGGTATTGAAGCTGGACACGCAGAGCCAAACGTTGCGGAACTTGCCGTGCTCCTGCGCTTGCGCCACAAGCCAGTCGAGCGTCACGCTGCCGACGCCTTGGCCTTCGGAGCCGGGTAGCATGCCGAGCAGCTGCAAATAGGATCCCGATAGCCACGGCGAGCGGACGACGATGGCGCCAGCGAGCCGGCCATCGGTCAGGATCTGGTAACGGCGCGCGCCGGCATCGTCTTTGGCGGCGAAGAATGTGGTGAAGTGCTCAGGCGTGCGCTTCACACGTGCCCACGGATCGATTGCGGCCAAGCTCGTGCCGAGGATCTCGGCGGCCTCGTCCGTCATGGGGGCAAGTGATACGGATGCGCCGCTACGGCTGACCCCGATCTGGCCGGGCTCAGCGGGGTAGGGTTGGCGTTGGCTTGGCATCGGCGGCCTCCGGGGCTTTGCGGCGCGGCTGGAACAGGGCGTCGTACTTGTCGGTGTCGCCGGGTTTGTGGTCGTAGCAGGTGTCCGTGATCACCGGTTTGCCTGCGGCCAGCAACTCCGACACCGTGACGAACTTGAAGCCCTTCGCCTCGAGCTTCGGCACCGCGATGCGCAGCGCTTCGGCCGTGTTGTGGCCGCGTCCGTTGGCGTGCGCCAGGACGATGGAGCCTGGGCGCACATCGGTGAAGAGCGTGCGGGCGATCGTTTCCGCCGTCTCGGCTTTCGATGAATCCCCGGTCGAGACGTCCCATTGGATGGCGAGCATGCCGTTGTTGGCGATCGTGCCGAGTGCGTCCGCGTTACAGGCGCCGAACGGAAAACGATAGAGGCTGAGGTGGTTTTGCAGGGCCGCCGCCGCCTTTGGGGTGGTGACCACGCATTGGTTGGCGGCTAGGTTGGCGCGCTGCGTCTGGAACGCAGCTTCGGGGCCGCGCACTTCTTCGATCAGCGCGCGGCCGGTCAACGCGCGGACATTGCGATGCGCCCAGCCGTGGCTGCCCATCTCGAACAGCGGATCGGCGATCAACTGCTGGCTCCGCTCGGCGTGCGTCATGAACCACTTGCCGCCGGTGAAGATCGTCGCCTTCAGGCGGCGGGTCCGCAGATAGTCGATGATGGCGCCGTCGTAACCGGCGATCTCGCCCGGCTGCTCGCACAGATCAAGCGTCAGCGCGACAAGCTTCTGGCCGGCTGGCAGCGTTACGCGGCGGATGGCGCCACGCAATTGCGCGGGCGTGGCGGTTGCGGTGGAGCGCGGCAGCGGCGGAGCCGGTTGGGCATGGCCGGGCGCGCCTTTGACGGGCGTACGTTCGCCCTCGCGTGCGGCAAGCGCCGATGCCGGCCAGCACCGTTCAAGGAGGCTCGGCTCGGCGGCGACTGCCGGCAAAGCCGTGAGGCCCGCGAGCAGCGCGGCGGCGCATGCGTATTTGGCGCTTGTCGTCATGAAGGGCTCATAGTTCACTTCGTGGTAGCGCGTCCAGGTTCACAGGCAAAGGTTCAACATGGAAATCGATTGGCACGGCAAAACGGCGGCAACGGCCGAGCTGGAGATCAGCTATGTGCGTGCGGGCAAGGGCGCGCCGGTCGTGTTCCTGCACGGTTGGCCGGAGTTCAAGCGCACGTGGCTGCACAATCTGCCTGATATGGCCGAGCACTTCGACTGCATCGCACCGGATTTCCGCGGGTTTGGCCGCACGGTATCGAAGGTCACGCGCTCTGCCGAGGGCTCGCCGCCGCAACTCCTCGCCAAGGACCTGCGCGATCTCATTGATCACCTTGGCTTGGGGAAGGTCTCGATCGTCTCGCACGACGTCGGCTCGTTCGTCGCGCATCAGTTCGCGCTGGCCTGGCCGGAGCGGGTCGAGAGGCTGTTCTTTTTCAATTGCGCCTATCCCGGCATCGGTCCGCGCTGGGGCGACTATCAGCATTTCCCCGAGACCTGGTATCAACAGTTCCACCAGAAGGATTTTGCGGCCGCACTGGTTGGCTCGTCGCGGGAGGCCGCCCGCATTTACTTCCGGCATTTCCTGACGCACTGGTCGCACCAGAAGCAAGCATTCGAGCCTTATCTCGAAGAGTGGGTCGACAATTTCATGGCGCCCGGCAACATGCAGGGCGGGTTCGACTGGTACGTCGGCGTTTCGAAATTCCGCCGCCGCATGATGCAGGAGGGCGGCATCGCGATGCCCAAGGTGAAGGCGCCGACCTATGTGCTGTGGGGCGCGCACGATCCGGTGCTGAAGTTCGAGTTCGCGGACAAGCTCGCCGACTATTTCGAGCCGGTGACGCTGGAGAAAGCAGAGGGTGCCGGCCATTTCGTGCACTTCGAGGTTCCGGAACTGGCAAACGCACGAATGCGGACGTTTTTGGCTGCTTGAACCCCTGCCCCTCATGCCAATGGCGCGGCTACGCCACGTCCAAAGGCGCGGCTACGCCACGACAACGGGTGGAGACAGACCCCGCCTGCAATGAACGGAAACCCCCATGAAACTTGGCTATTTCGATGACTTCAGGCTTGGCGTTGTCAAGGGCGATGCGACGATCGTCGACGTCACGGCGGTGGTGCAGGATATCCCGCATCTCTCTCGCGAAGACTTGATGGCGGGACTGATCGAGCGGTTCGGTACCTACCG
>JANLQP010000180.1:0-36435 GCA_031367895.1 Hyphomicrobiales bacterium | reverse complement strand
CCGTGAAGAGTCTTCACGGATTACAAAAGCCCTTACGCATACCTGGCGAAGGATCTGGCTTACGAACTTGAACGCGAAACCGGTGTGCGGCTTGAGTGGCTGCCCTATACGCTCGACATTCCAGCCTACCTCGGCAGCGCGAAACTCGATAGTACCGGCACAATCGTGGAAGAGAGCCGCAACGCGCACCAATGGCGCCGGGTCAAATACAGCTACATGGATTGCCGTCGCGAGGCGAACCTTCGCGGCCTCGTCATTCGTGGCACGCAGAAGATCTGGGATTCGTCACTTGCCAACATCGGCATGCTCTTTGCCGCGGAGCAGGGCACCCTGCGCGCCTACCATGATCGCGTCTTCGACCAGTTCTGGAAACGCGAGCTTGATATCGAAAACGTGGCCGTGCTCACCACGGTGCTGCAAGAATCCGGGGCCGACGGTTCCGCGTTCGCCTCCTATGCGGCAAGTAAGGGGCGGCAAAAACTGCAAGAGATCCAGCTCGCGGCGGAGGCAGCGGGCGTCTTCGGCGTTCCGAGCTTCCTGCTCGACGACGGCAGCCTCTATTGGGGCCGTGAACACCTGCCCCGCATCAAGGAGTTGCTGCTGACTGAGCAGGCAAGATCAGGTCGCAAAGCTTGAATCCATGGCCCGGCCCACACAAAAGCATGAGATCGAACGGTTTCTCCACACGGGCCAGCACGACATGCTGGGCGCAGCGTGGCCGGGCAAGATTATCACCGAGACCGCTGTCACGGCGACCGCCGCGCCACGCGATGCGGTCGTCGCGGCTGTGTTGTGCCGAACGCGTCATGCATGGTCGGCACGTTTTTTGGCCGGGTGCTTCCGCCTCGGACCAACGCCGCCAGCAGGGCTGGTGCGCCACCCGCGCGGCTTGACGGTCCGCCCCCCATCGACCTAATCGAAGGTCGAACAGGGACACTCGATCAACAGGGGCAGGGCAAATGGCCAACGACGGAGCCGGAGAGATGCCACGCGAGGCGATGGAGTTCGACGTAGTGATCGTAGGTGCAGGTCCCGCCGGTCTCGCAACTGCCATTCGCCTGAAGCAGCTTGCGAACGAGGCGGGCCAGGAGCTCTCCGTCGTACTGCTGGAAAAGGGCTCCGAGGTCGGCGCGCACATCCTCTCGGGCGCCGTCATCGATCCGATCGGCCTCAACTCCTTGATACCCGACTGGAAAGCCAAGGGTTGCCCGCTCGAAACACAGGTCACCGAAGACAAATTCATCTATCTCGGGCCGTCCGGAGATGTGCGACTGCCGAACTTCGCGATGCCGCCGCTGATGAACAACCACGGCAACTACATCGGCAGCTTGGGGAGCGTGTGCCGCTGGCTCGGCGAGCAGGCGGTCGAACTGGGCGTCGACATCTATCCAGGCTTTGCCGCTTCCGAGGTTGTCTATGACGATAAAGGCGCCGTCGTCGGCGTCGCCACGGGCGACATGGGCGTCAGCAAGGACGGCACACACAAGGACACTTTCACGCGCGGCATCGAGCTGCGCGGCCGCTACACCGTCATTTCAGAGGGTGCGCGCGGTTCGCTGGCGAAGCAGTTGATCGCCAAATTCAGCCTGGACAAGGGGCGTGACCCGCAGAAGTACGGCCTCGGCATCAAGGAGCTCTGGGAAGTGAAGCCGGAAAAGCACAGGCTAGGCCTTGTGCAGCACACACTCGGCTGGCCGCTCGACGACAAGACCGGCGGCGGCTCGTTCCTCTATCACTATGGCCAGAACCTCGTGTCGGTCGGGTTCGTCGTGCACCTCAACTACCAGAACCCCTATCTCTCGCCGTTCGAGGAGTTCCAGCGCTACAAGACCCACCCCGTGATCCGCGACGTGTTCGAAGGCGGCAAGCGCATCGCCTATGGCGCCCGCGCCATTACCGAGGGCGGCTGGCAGTCGATCCCGGAGCTGGTATTCCCGGGTGGCGTCCTCGCCGGCTGCAGCGCCGGTTTCGTCAATGTGCCGCGCATCAAGGGCAGCCACAACGCGATCCTGTCCGGCATCCATGCGGCGGAGTCGATCTTCGCAGCGGTGAAGGCTGGGCGCGCCCACGATCGGCTCGACGACTATGAGGCAGCGGTGCGCTCAGGCCCGATCGCGCGCGATCTGAAGCCTGTCCGAAATGCCAAACCGCTGCTTTCGAAGTTCGGCACCGGGCTCGGCACGGTGCTTTCAGCAGCCGATATGTGGCTCAATACGATCTTCCCAGGCGTTGGTCTTGGCTACACGCTGAAGCACGGCAAGCCCGATCACATGGGCACCGGCCGAGCGAGCGCCGCGAAGCCGATCGATTACCCGAAGCCCGATGGCGTGCTGACCTTCGATCGGCTCACCAACGTGTCGTTCTCGGCCACCAACCACGAGGAGGATCAGCCGGTCCACTTGCGCCTGAAGGACCCGAACAGTCCCGTGGCGATCAATCTGCCGGAGTACGCGGAGCCGGCGCAGCGCTATTGTCCGGCCGGCGTTTATGAGATCGTCGCCGGTGACGACGGGCGTCCGCGCTTCCAGATCAATGCGCAGAATTGCGTGCACTGCAAAACCTGCGATATCAAGGACCCGAGCCAGAACATCACGTGGGTCGTGCCCGAAGGCGGCGGCGGCCCGAACTATCCGGGGATGTGAGGCGAGGCTACCGAGCGCGCGCCGCCTTCAAACGACGAACGAAGGCGAAGGCGGAGGCGGTCCGAACTATCCGGGGATGTGAGGCGAGCTTCCTGAGCGCACTGCCAAGCTAAAGCAGACACCAAGAGGCGCCCCATGGCTATCACTCTCTACGGCATCCCCAATTGCGACACCGTCAAGAAGGCGCGGACCTGGCTTGAAGCTCATGGGATCACCTACACGTTCCACGACTACAAGAAGGCCGGCGCCGACGCGGCAAAGCTCGAGCATTGGTGCGACACGCTCGGCTGGGAAACAGTTCTCAACCGTGCCGGTACGACCTTCAAGAAACTGCCGGATGGCGCGAAATCCGGCCTCGACCAGCCGAAAGCGATCAAGCTGATGCTGGAGCAGCCGTCGATGATCAAGCGGCCCTTGGTCGAGCGTCCCGGCGGCTTGCTGATCGGGTTCAAGGCCGACCAGTGGCAGGCCGCGCTCGGGCGGTAACACGGTGCGCCTGGCTTCAGCCTCGCACCCATCCCCAGGGTGTCAGTCTGAAGCCAGACACCGAGCCCTCTCCGGCGCCGCAGGCCAGCACTACCAACTCAACGCTTTGAAAGCCGCCCGGAATTTCCTAGATTACGGGCACAGAACCTTTCCGAGCTGAGTGGCGCATGGCAGGTCAAGAACGTAGAGCCCCGGACATCTTGCGCCTCGTCGTCAACGGCGAGGCGAAGGAGGTACGTGGGCGCACTCTGGCGGCCCTCCTCGATGAGTTCGGCTATGCCGGCCAGAAGGTCGCGACCGCGCTGAATGGCGAGTTCGTGGCGGAGAAGCTGCGCACCGCGACCGCGCTCACGCCGGGCGACCAGATTGAGATCGTCGCGCCGCGCCAGGGCGGGTAAAGGCAAGCGCGGCATAACCACCGCCACAGTGCATCGGGCCAGGGACTGCGCTCCAATGAACATGATGACGCGAAATGCCCAAGTGAAAGCCGCGCCAAAGCCGTTCACCGTCTACGGCATCGAGGTCACGTCGCGGCTGATGCTCGGCACGGCGCAGTACCCCTCGCCGCAGGTGCTGGTCGATGCGCTGAAAGCGGCGGAGGTCTCGATCGTCACGGTCTCGCTGCGCCGTGAAGCCGCGCGCGAAAAAGGCGGCCAGCGCTTCTGGGACCTGATTTCCAGCCTCGGACTGCACATGCTGCCGAATACAGCCGGCTGCCGCACGCCGAAGGAAGCGCTGACGACCGCCCGCATGGCGCGCGAGTTGTTCGGTACGGACTGGCTGAAGCTCGAAGTGATCGCCAACGACGACACGCTGCAGCCGGATCTGTTCGGGCTGGTCGAGGCAGCGACGATCCTGGTCAAGGAAGGCTTCAAGGTTTTCCCCTACACGACCGAGGATCTGGGCGCCGCGGAACGCCTGCTCGCCGCCGGCTGCGAAGTGCTGATGCCCTGGGGCGCGCCAATCGGAACCGGGCGCGGGCTCGCCAACCCTTATGCATTGCGCACGATGCGCAACTATTTCCCCGGCGTGCCGCTGGTCGTCGATGCTGGCCTCGGTGCGCCGAGCCATGCTGCACAGGCGATGGAAATGGGCTACGACGCCGTGCTCCTCAATACCGCTGTCGCCAAGGCCGGCGATCCCGTCGGCATGGCCAAGGCCTTCGCCGGCGCCATCTCTGCCGGCCGTCTCGCATTCGAAGCCGGCCTGATGGAGCAGCGCGACATGGCCGCTCCCTCGACGCCGGTTGCCGGCACGCCCTTCTTCGGGCTCGATAACAAAGGTTAGTTGCCGATGGCCTCTGCACTCCTCGATATCTTCTATCCGATCGCGCCCGATCTCGGCTGGCTGAAGCGGCTCGCCCCGCTCGGCATCCGTACGGTGCAGCTTCGCCTCAAGGACGCCGCCCCCGACGAAGTGCGCCGCCAGATCCGCGAAAGCATCGCCGTGTGTAAAGCCAACGGCTGCCAGCTGATCGTGAACGACTACTGGCAGGACGCAATCGCGCACGGCGCCGACGTCGTGCATCTCGGCCAGGAGGATCTGGCCGCCGCAGACGTCAGGGCGATCAAGGCGGCGGGCATCAAGCTCGGCATATCCACCCACGACGAATCCGAGTTGCAGACGGCACTCGATGCCAAACCGGACTACATCGCGCTCGGCCCGATCTATGAGACCAAACTGAAGGTCATGAAGTGGAGCCCGCAGGGGCTCGACCGGATCAGCGCCTGGAAACGGCGGCTCGGCGCGCTGCCACTTTGCTGCATCGGTGGCATCACGCCGGAGCGGGCTCCGGGCGTCGTCGCGGCCGGCGCCGACAGCGTCGCCGTGATCACCGACTTTTTCACGCACAGGGAGCCCGAAGCCCGCGTCCGCCAATGGGTTGCATGGGCGCGCGGACAACGCGGTTTCGCCTGACGCCCGAGCCGGAGGCCAAGCCATGGATTGGGACGACAAGCCGAAGCCGGCAAAGGCGCTGACAGTCGGCGAAGACCTCTCGACGATTTCCGTCGGCGAACTCGAGGCGCGCATTACGGCGCTCGAAGCCGAAATCCAGCGCGTGCAAGCCGAGATCGCAACCAAGAAGGCCCGCGCATCGGCGGCGGCCGACTTGTTCAAGCGGTGAAAACGTTGCAGCCGTAGAACCGAGTTCACGCGCTGGTCGGCATCATGCCGGCGTGTCGCCAACACGACGGGCAACCGAAGGCGCAAACAAAACGCCGTTCCTCCGCAAACTGTTATTAATGGCACAGCGTGAACGATCCCTTTGCCATTAACCGCGGGTTTACCAATGCGCGGTATCTTTTGCTCATCCAATCATTTGGATCTCGAGTGGCTCGTGTCCACTCTGTTTGACGCCTCCCTGTTAACTCTTGAGCCGCCTTGTGCGGCTCATTTTTTTTGGCGCCTTCGGATGCCCACTTCGCATCCGGCGCACTTTATTCCGAGCGCGCGGCCTCAAAAACTGCTCAATCTGGGACGCATCCTTAACCATCAGATGTGATGATGGGCTTGGCAGAACGGCTGCCAGGCGCTATTCCGGGTTGGGTTGAGCGATGCGTGTCGTAGACTTGAGGCCAAATGTGAGTAGCGTCGGTTCAAAAGACGGTGTCACCGTGTCGTTCGTCGAACGGTACGCCCGGTCGGACCAGTTCGATCAGATCTTCAAGGAAGGCATGACGCTGGTCGAGCAGACTGCCTCCTACCTTGACGGCGAAGGCCGCAAGGCTGCCAAAGGCTTGTCGCCTGCAATCGCCGTTACCTATGCAACAGAGAGCATGCGGCTCACCACGCGCCTTCTCGAGCTTGCCTCGTGGCTGCTCGTGCGCCGCTCGCTGAAGGTCGGCGAGATCAGCCAGGAAGAGGCACGCGTCAAGCGCCGCCGCATCAAGCTCGCGACCGTCGGCCGCCCGGCACACGTCAAGAGCTACGACGACCTGCCGGCAGGTTTGCGCGCGCTGATCGAGAAGAGCTTTGCTCTGAACGATCGGATCGTGACGCTCGACCGCGCACTCGACCAGCCGCTGACTGCGATCGTAACCCCGATCAATGCGCAAAACCCGGTTGGCGCACAGATCAGCGAAATCACCAAGGCATTCACGATCCGCCACTGACGGCCGGATCAAACACTGACATCGACAAACGAAAACGGCCCGGGTTGATCCCGGGCCGTTTTCGTTTGTGGGTCTGTCGAGCCGCCACGGCGCGCTCAGAACATGCCTTCGAACTTTTTCTTGAAGCGCGAGACGCGACCGCCGCGGTCGAGCAGGTTCTGGTTGCCGCCGGTCCAGGCCGGATGCGTCTTCGGATCGATGTCGAGTGCGATCGAGTCGCCCTCTTTGCCGTAGGTCGAATACGTCTGGAACTCGGTGCCATCCGTCATCACCACTTTGACCATGTGGTAGTCCGGATGGAAATCCTCTGTCTTTTTCATCAGGTCTTCTCTTCGCGTGAAGCTCCAGCGGAGCAGATCAGGAATGCCGGGATCGCGCCCTCTATACGTGAAGCGCCAGGGCCAAACAAGACCTTGCTGCTCAGATCGGATCTGATCGTTGCCGATCGCTGCCTACCGATGCGCCGCAGCGGGAGCCCCGTGCCCTACAATGGTCAGAAAGTCGCCGCCTTGACCTCGGCTTTTCGCCCAACTGTCCTATTACGCCTTCCGTTCGCGTGAGATGGGCCGCTGATCGATGGCCCGTGCAAACTCGGGCGCCGCACTCAGCGCTCAACGCTTTGAAAAGAGGTTAAGCATGAAGTCGACTACGGTCCTTGGCCTGCTTGCGGGCGTCCTGCTCGGCAGCACGTCGGCACTCGCAGCCGACCTGGGCGGCGCACCGGCCCGCCAACCACGCTACTACGAACAAGCCGAACAGCGTGATATCGGCCCCTGGTCGGGCTTCTATCTCGGCGTCGCCGCCGGCTACGGCTGGGGACAGGGCGGGGCTGACGGCGATGTCGGCAAGTTCAACTTCGACCAGTCCGGCGCGCTCGGCACGATCTTCGCCGGCTACAACTGGCAATTCGGGCGCACAGTCGCCGGTATCGAAGCCGACATCGGCACCGGCAATCTAAAGTCGTCGACCGTGACGAAGTTCGGAAGCCTCGACACGTCGCTGAATTCGTTTGGCTCCGTGCGCGGCCGTCTCGGCTTCCTGGCCACACCGTCTTTGTTGCTCTACGGCACCGGCGGCTTTGCCTGGGCGAACGAGGAACTCGGCGTCAATGGCTTCCAAAGCGCATCAAAAACGTTCACCGGCTATCAGATCGGCGCCGGCGGCGAGTTGATGATCTCGAGCAACATGACGTTGCGAACTGAGTACATCTACACGGATCTTGGCCGTGAGGTGTTGAGCAGCGGCGGCCTGACCAACGGCTATAACCCGGACTTCCATACGGTCCGGGCCGGCATCGCGGTCAAGTTCTGAAATCGTCGCACAATTCATGCGCGGGCGGCTTCGGCTGCCCGCGTCAGCGTTTGACGACATGCCAACGTTCAGGCGGCGCGCTTTGCGTTCTGCTGGCCGGTGCGCGGCGCGAAGCGCACGATCTCCGCCGTCTTCACCGGCGACCGCGTCGACAGCCACACGTGGCGTTGCGGCATTGTCCTCTTTACAGCCGACACCGGTGCCTTCGGCTTGGCCTTGCGACCAGCGCCAATGGGCTGAACCTCGCGCGGCTGCACGGGCGCCTTGCCGTCCCGCAGCTTCGGCGGATTGAGCGATTGCGTCGAGGCAAGGCGTGCCGCGAGCATGAACTCCTGGCGCGGTCGCGCATCGGCGCGCGAAACCGCCGGCGTAGACTGAACCAGTGCCGCCGTCGCTACAGCCAATTTCCAAACCGGAGCCTCGATCATCGGCGGCGCGGGAACGCGACCGGATGTGTCCATCGCGAATTGCTCGATCACGGGCGTACTGCCTGTGAACCGCCGCCACAGCGACATCCAGAAACCGGCATTTTCAATGTGCGCAACCGACATGCAACATCCCCACTCATCGCCAACGGCAGCCCCTTCATGCCGTCTCTAGTGGGAGTGTGACGAGATAGAGTTAACATTGCATCAAGCGCCGGACTATTCCAGGAAGCGCAAGCTTCGATGATGTTTTACGCAACAAAGCAACCAGCTGGAGCCGCAACAGAAATATTGTTTGTGCAGAGGTCTGGAAGTATTTTTGCCTCAGCTCGGCGGCTGCTCGCCGACGATGTCGGCCATCTGCAGCGCAATCATGCGGTCGAGCGAACCCTCGAACGGCACAGTGAAGAACGACAGTCCACGCTCATCGTCATGCCAAGCCGTGAAATGCGCGGCGAACGCCGGCGCGACGTCGCCATCACCATCGCGCGCCAGCACCGTTTGCTCGAGCGCTGCGACCGTCATCGGCAGAAACGGAATGGTGACCCGCTCCAGTGTGCCGTCCGGACGCCGCTGCAACGCGCCGACGACCGTGCAGCAGGCAATCGTGTCGCCAGCCGCGAACTCGAGCAGCGCACCAATGATGAGTCGGGAATCCTCGAGACCGGCACTTGCCCGATAAGACCACATCTGGCCGACTGCAAAGCTGCTCATGAACCGCCCCCGCGTTGCTGCACGGCTGCACCATTGCGGAGCATGCGCGCGGAAAAATGGCAGAACGTCGGCCGTCGTGCCCCCCCCAAAGATCGCTCCCCCCGATTCGGGTCTTTCCGATGTCGTGATCTGTCGGTTGCGAATGTCGGGTCCAGCGTTCCTACACGTTCAACCCAGGCCGGCGGATCTCGTAGAGCATCAGCGCCGTCGCCACCGCGAGGTTGAGACTGTCGAGGCGGCCGACCATCGGAATGCGCACCAGCTTGTTGCAGGCCGCAGCCGTTGCCTCGGACATGCCGGAGCCTTCCGAGCCCATCACGAGCAGCGTCGGCGCCTTGTAGTCGGCGGCGCGGTAATCGACCTTGCCGGAGAGATGCGTGCCCGCGACATCGCCGGTCCAGCGGCCTGCCAATTGCAGGAACGCCGGCTGCTCCAGCCGCACCAGCGGCACCGCGAAGATCGAGCCCATCGATGCCCGCACAGCCTCGCGCGAATAGGGATCGCAGGTCTGGCCGACGAGGATGATGCCGGCGGCGCCGACCGCATCCGCCGTGCGGATGATGGTGCCGAGGTTGCCGGGATCGCGCACCTCCTCCAGCGCCAACCAGAGTGCATCGCGCCCCCCTTTCGCGGAATCGGCTTGCATGGGATCGGGCGCATCGCGCCAGCGCTGCGGTAGCACTGCCATCACGCTTTGCGGATTTTCCTTGGCCGCGAGCTTTTCCAGCACCGGTGCCGCGACGTCGAGGATGTCGGCGTTTGCGCCTTGCGCCCAGGCGGTCAGCGCGCGTGTCGCCGCGTTGGATTGAGCCTCGGGCCCGAGGACCAGCGTCTTTGGTGCCCAGCCGTGCTCGCGCGCGGTCAACAGCACGGAGGCGCCTTCCGCGACGAACAGGCCGGACTCGCGCCGCGCTTTCCGCATGTCGAGGGCGCGGATGAACTTCACGCTCTCGTTCTGCAGGCTGGTGATGCGCCGCGACAGCTCAGGCGGGGGTGGCATCCAAGGTCCAGCGGCTGAAGAGCGAAGTTGAAATGCCGTTGACGCCGCCTTCCTCGCGGATGACGAGTTCACCGCTCTCAATGGCGCCGCCGCGCGCGGCCATGACTTGCGCCAGCAGTTGGCCGATCGACAGCGACGAGGCGCGGATAGCGTAGGCGGTGAGAACAAGGTGCGCGCGGTCCTTGGCGAGCAGCTTGACGCAATCCTCGAGCAGCGGGGCCAAGTCGTCGAAGAGGTTCCACACCTCGCCTTCGGGACCACGTCCGAACTTCGGCGGGTCGACCAGGATCACGTCATAGGTACGGTTGCGGCGGACTTCGCGCGTCACGAACTTGCGGCAGTCGTCGAGCATCCAGCGTACGGGGGCCGCGACCAGGCCGGATGCGGTCTGGTTCTCCTTGGCCCAGATGATCGCCTTTTTGGAAGCATCGACGTGTGTCACCTCGGCGCCGGCCTTGGCCGCGAGCAAGGAGGCCGCACCCGTATAGGCGAACAGATTGAGCACGCGCGGACGCGGCACGTCCTCAGTCGGCTTCTGGCGGGCCATGGCGGCGAGCATCCATTCCCAATGCGGCAGCTGCTCGGGAAAGAGGCCGAGATGGCGGAAATTGCCGAGCCGGCCGACCATCGTCACGTCTTTGAGCGCGATCGGCCACTTGTCCGGTACGGGGCCCTGCAGACGCCACTTGCCCTGCTCCTCGTCGGCGTCGCCGGCAAAGACTGCGACCGCCTTGGCCCAGGTATCAGGAGGCTGCGATGGTTTCCAGATCGCCTGTTCCTCGGGCCGGTCGACCAGCACGTCGCCGAAGCGCTCGAGCTTGCGGCCATTGCCGCTGTCGATCAGGCGGTAGCCGGTAAAGCCGCTCGATTCTACCTGCACCAGGGGCAGCGGCGCCTTGGCCAGGGTCTTGGATGGGTCGCTCATGGCAAACGATTAGCCCCGCTCAGGCGTGTCGACAATCGGTTTCGCGTGGCGCCCGGTGATGGCGGACGCAATTTCCAGTGGGCAACGCGTCCTGCGACGAAAGGCCAGTCCGGTGATGCTTTGGGTCGCCGGTATATCTGGCGCTCAGCGTGGGCGTGATTGGCGACGTGAGGCTGGCGTGACGAGGGACCGAATGTGCATCGCCGCGATTGCGCGTCCGGCATGGCGACCGCGCCGGCCCGACGCCGACAGCTTCGGTGTGATGGCGGGTGTGCTGGCGCTTGGCCTATGGGCCGGCGTGATGATGTCCGACACCGATGGCCGGGCGGAGCAAACGGTCGGTCACGGGCGATCCAGTCGTGATGGGTCAGAGGTTGCGACCGCGCCGGAATGGATGACCGGCCCCTATTTCGGCGTGCCCAATACGCATCCAAGCGATATGCGCTTCCTGAAGGATGGCCAGACCGACCTGACGGTGCACGACATCAATTGGGACGGGAAACCATTCAAAAGCCCGATCTACTACGGGGTCCGCAGCGTGCGCTGGCGAGGCGGGCACGGCACGATGCTCGATTTCACCCATTCCAAGACGATCTCGCAGCCGGGGCAGATGGTGCGTTTCTCAGGGACCAGGGATGGGAAACCGGCGCCGGGACCGGCAACGATCGGCGATACGTTCAAGCATCTGGAGTTCAGCCACGGCCATAACACGCTGACGCTGAATGGCCTGATGCGGCTCGGCCGGATCGGGCCAAGCCTCGCGCCCTACGTCGGTGGCGGGTTGGGCGTGGCGTTGCCGCACACCGAGATCCAGTTCAAGGACGAGGCCAAGCGCACCTACGAGTACCAATTCGCGGGGCCGGCCGGACAAGCTTTGGCTGGCATCGAGATCCGCCTGCCGCGCGTTTCGTTGTTCGTGGAATACAAGTTCACGTTGGCCCGCATGTCGGCGCCGTTGACCGGTAACGACAGCCGCGGCTGGGGCTATGGTGATATTCCCGCGCAATTCGTCCGCTGGATGCGCGGCGAGAAGCCTCGATCCGGCGTTGCAACGACAACATTGGCCAGCCACCAACTCGTTGGCGGATTCGGCGTTCGATCGGTTGCAGCGCCTACGGCTCCGTCACCGTAAAGGCCAGTTCCCAGGGCGAACTTCAGCCGCCGGAACGGGCAGGGCGGGTTGCCTGAACAGGCACCGCATTTTCAGCATCGAGCGCGCTCGATATATGCGGCTCGCGAAACCAATCGCCGAGGAAGTCAAGAAAGACGCGCAATTTCGGCAGCACATGCTTCGAGCCCGGATAGAGCGCGCAAATCGCTGCATCGACGGAAATGTCAAAGTCCGCCAGAAGCGGCTTCAAGTAGCCATCCTGGAGCATCTTGGCGACCCGCGGCTTCGACACGCGGATGATGCCGAGACCGGCGCGGGCGCCATAAAGCAGCATCTCGCCATTGTCGGACCTGAGACGGCCAGAAACCTTGACGGAATACTTCTGGTTCTTTCGCTGGAAATCCCACTGCGACGCTTCGCCGAGGAGGAGGCAGGAATGGTTGGCCAGATCGTTCGGCTTCTCGGGCGTTCCTTGTGCCTTGAGATAGTGCGGGGAAGCGGCGATGACGTAATCTTCGACGGCAAGCGGCTTGCGGATCAGGCCCGAATTCGGCGGCTTGCCACGGCGAATGACGACGTCGTAACCGTCTTCTTGCAGATTGACCATCCGGTCGGTCAAATCGATCTGGATATCGATCTCCTTGTGCAGGGCCATGAAGGCGCACACCGCCGGAGCGACCGTATCGCCGAGGCTGACGGGAGCCGCTACGCGCAACCGACCGCGCGGGTGCCCGACGTTGACGCCGACGGCCGAGCGCGCGGACTCGATTTCCTCGAGGATGCGGCTGACGTGCTCCAGCAGCTTTTCACCTTCCTCCGTTATCCGGATGGAACGCGTATTGCGGTGAAACAGCTTGGCTCCGAGATCCTCCTCCAGTGCCTGAATGCGCTTGGATATGGTGCCGGGTGTCAGGCTCATTTCGGTGCCGACGGACGACAAATTTTGCACCGCTGCGACGCGGGCAAAAATGCGCATGTCCTGAACATCCATCCTTGCGGTCCTAAATGAGGCGGCGGATCAAGATCTCGGCTAGAATCGCCACACCCGAGTCATTCAGCCGCTATGTATACATTGCGGAAGCGTTCGTAAATGCGTCTGTCGCCCAGTCGCACTGCGGCGAATGGTCGTTCAATATGCTACGGGATCTCGCGGAATCGTCAATATTTTTTAAAATGGAGCCTTGCAAAACAATTAATTGGACCAATGAGTGGTTTTTCTGGGAAAAGTATTTTCGGTGCTGCCTGGAAATTCAGATAGCGGATGGAAGCCGCTTCGACGAACTCGCGCAGCATCCTGGTCGGAAGCCGAACCGTCCTGGTTTGAAACTAGTCTGTGCGTCAGAAACGCCGCAGCAGCCGCTCGATGTAGTCGAGTTCCAGCGGCGTCCGCGTCGTCTCACCGAACCGCCGGCGGAGTTCTTCCAGGATCTCGCGGGCACGCTGTACGTCGATCTCGTCGGGCACCTTCACCGAGTTGCCGAAGTCGGGACCTTCTGACCGTTGCGGCCGGCCCATCGGGTCGAGCGGCGCGTCGCTGCCTGGGCCAAACCCGAACTGGCGGCCTTGCTTCATCATCTGCTCGGCCATCTGCTGGGCGCCTTGCCGGAGCTGATCGAGCGCCTGCTGCTCGGCGCGCGACGCTCCGTCCAGATCGCCCTGTTGCAGCGAGCGCTCGGCGTCCTTCATCGACTGCTCGGCGCCGTCGAACTGTTGCGGCGCCTGCATGCCGAATTGCTGCATCTTGTTCCGAAGCTGGCCCATACGGTCACGCAGCTCGCTCTGGCGGCGGCCGAGTTCGCCTGGTGACAGACCGGGCTCTTGGCCCTGGCCTTGCCCCGGCCCCTGCGCCTGGCCCTCGCCTTGTTGGCCGCGCTGGCCTTGTCCCTGCTGGCCTTGTTGGCCCTGCCCTTGTTGACCCTGCTGGCCGCGTTGCCCACGCTGTCCGCGCTGACCCTGCTGGCCCTGCTGACCCTGCTGACCCTGCTGACCCTGTTGCCCTTGCTGACCTTGTTGGCCTTGCTGACCTTCCTGGCGCCGCTGCTCGCCGAACGTGTCGTCCAGGAGTTGCTGCTGCTTGCCGATGATGTCCCCGAATTGGTCCATCATCTGCATCATCTGCTGGCCTTGCTGCCCTTGGCCCTGCTGGCCTTGCGCCATGCGGCCGTTCTGCAGCTGCTCCAACAAATCCCGCAACTGGCTCAGCATCTGCTGGGCCGTGTCGCGCGAGCCCTGGCGCGCCATATTCTCGATGTCGCGCATCATCCGGTCGAGGTCTTGTGGGCGGATGGTGCGGCTGTTCTCGCCCATCTGCGGCTGCTGGCCGTCTTGACCCTGCTTCGCCAACTGTTCCATGAACTGGGCGAGCGCCTGACGTAGCTCGTCCATCAGCTTCTTGATCTCCTCGTCGGAAGCGCCATCCTGCAGCGCTTTCGTCAGCTTCTCCTGGGCTTCGCGCAGCGCCCGTTCAGCTTCTGAAAGATTGCCGTCTTCAAGCCGCAGCGCCACGTGCCACAATTGCTCGACGACGGACTTCAGGCCGGCGCGCGACTTGTCGCGGTCAAGCCGCCAGTAGGCGGAGCGCAGGCTCAAATAGGCGCGGCGGTCGGTGAAGAAGTCTTCCGGCTCCAGCGTGATCGCCTCGAGGCCTTCGAGCACGCGGTTGCGATTGCGCGGATCCTCGACGAGGAGGCGACGTTGTTCCACGACGGCCTTGGCGATCGGGTTCTCGAAACGACGCTGCGGCAGGATGAATTCATAGGGCTCGCTGCGGCCAGTTTGGCCGGCGTGGTCTTTGGCGGTGAGCGTCATACGCACGCGCGATCCTGCCCAGGGATGGCCGGCGAGCTCATGATAGCTCGATGAGTCCGCAGTCTTGGCGTTGGCGCGGGGCAGGCGCAACGACAGTTGTGGCGGTTTCTCGAGCGGCGGACGCGGACCCTTGTTCGCCTTCGGACGTGCCCAGCTGGTGGCGGGATCGCCAGCCTTTGCGGGAGCGCGCGTAATGCGGCCTTCAGCGGAGACGACGCCGTAATCGTCCTCGATCTTGTAGGTGAGCTTCAACGCGCCGCGCGGCATCCGCTCCGGGTCCTTGGTCAAGGCGATTTTCGGCGGCGTATCCGGGATGATCTTGATCTGCCACGGCGCCCCGGAGTGGCCGATGATGCGGATCTGGCCTGAGGTCTTCAGATCGAGCTTGGTTTCCGCGACGTCGGAGTGCGGCGGCGGAGCAGCGCCAGCTGACGCGGCGCCGGGAGCGGGCGTCGCAACGGGTGCCTTCGCCTCGATGCGTTGCGCCGATTTGCCTTCCGGCGTCACTTCCAGCACGAAACCCTTGGAGCCGCTGGCGCGCACGATCAATGTGCTGCTTTCGGGCACCTCGATGATGCCGTTCTCGCCGGCCGTGACCGGACTGCCAGCGGGCCGCGAGCCATCGGCCAGAACCACCGGCGGCCGGCCGGTATAGACGGGCGGCGTGATCCAGGCGTCGAGGCGGGCTTCGGCTCCGAGCAGCGGCACGCCAAAACGGAAAGCCGACCGCAGGCGATCGGAGGCGCTGTCGCCGACGGCCACCGCGACGAGCGCGATGCCGGCGATCATCAGGGCGCGCAACGCAAACGGGTCGAAACGGTCGGCACGCGGGGACGGCGAGCCGACGCGCAAGCGGGCGAGCATGCGGGCGAGGCGCACCTTATGGGCTTGCCACAAGGCGCCCGTTGCCGGGTCCTCGGCCGAAGCGGTCAGGGTGTCCTCGTAGGTGGAAGCTGGCCGGTGCGGCAGTCCCGAGCGGCGCTCGAGGCGGCGGATCGCCTCATCGCGCAGCGGCCACGGGGTGCGGGCGATGAAGGCCACGGCGCCGATCAATGCAAGGCCAAAACCGGCGAGCACCAGCTTGTGCATGCCTTCGGAGAGCCAAGGCCAGAAGCCCATCAGCGAAAGCGCAACGAACAGCCCCGCCAATGCCAGCAGCGCCCAGACGCGCGGCCACAGGCGCTCGAAAAACAACGCGAGTGTGCTCAAGTGGACTTTGCGCTCGAAGCCGGGGTTGGCTTGCGGCTTTGAGGGCGAGGGTATGACCGGCATCCCGAGGCGTCCCTTGTCAGTGTTCGACAAATGGCGGTGGCGTAAGAGGCGTGTGGCGGTTCGGAAGTTCGCGTCCACTTTGCAGCAACGTCAACGCGCGAACTTCCGAACAAAACGCCACACGACGCAAATGTTTCTCCGACTGTCCTGAGCGTTCCGAAGTTCGGACAGTGTATGCAGCCGGAGGTGGCGAACGTCGCGAGCGAGATACTAGCATGCCAACCGGCTGATGGGGCAGGATTTCGGGCTCGATCTCCGGCCAAGTGGTCACATTTCTTTGAGCCCGTTCACTGCGACAGTCGCGCCGACTTGCGGCTGAAACGAGGCAGGTGGCCGAGGTCTGCGTTCACAAATTGCTGCAGGCGCAAAGTGCCGCCGGAAGAACGCTCCTTTGGCCCATGACCTGCCATAATTTCCATGCTAGAGAACTGTGGATGGGCACGGTCCGGCCCAAAGGAGAAAGCGCGCCTGGCTTTATTGGGTTGGCTGGGAAAACGTGCTGTTCTAGGGGGTAACCCGAAAGAATTGCGTCGAGGGAGTAGAGTTGACATGTTCACGAAGAAGCCTGAGCCTGCAGCGTTCGATCTGGCCCGGAACGCGCCGCCGCTACCGTCCAGCAATGGCGCCATGAACGGCGCCATGCCGACAGCATCGTCCAGCATCGGCCGTGCGTCGAGTGGCAAATCCAGCCAGTCGCAGATCGGCTCGGACCTGACGATCATCGGCAATCTCGTCTCCAAGGGCGAAGTTCACATCGACGGCGAGGTTCAGGGCGACCTGCACGCAGCCAACATCGTCGTCGGCGAGAGCGCGCGGATCACCGGCGGCATCGTGGCCGACGAAGTTATCGTGCGCGGGACGGTGATGGGCTCGATCCGCGGCAAGCGCGTCGTGCTGCAGTCGTCCAGCAAGGTCGAGGGCGACATCTTCCACAGCCAGCTCGCAATCGAGCAGGGCGCCTTCTTCGAGGGCAAGTCCCGCCGCATGGACGACCCGACGGCGGGCGTCCAGCGTCCCGAGGTCCCGGCGCCAGCTCCCGCCGCCTGAGGTCCGATCAACTTTCGGCTTTCGCGGCGCGCCTCGGGATGTCCCCGGGGCGCGTTTTGCCTTTGGCGGTTCCGCGTCTACTGTGCGGGCCACAACTTTGAGCGAGAAATGACGCAATGGACGAGCGCCTGACCATCTACGGCAGCTTCACATCGAGTTCCAGCTACAAGCCGATCCTGTTCCTGTCGTTATCCGGGCTGCCGTTTTCGTTTCGCACGGTGAACCTGAAGAATGGCGTGCAGAAGGAGGCGGCTTATCTCGAGGTCAACCGTTATGGCCAAGTCCCGGCGCTACGCCACAAGGGCTTGACGATCGTGCAATCGAACGTGATCCTGGATTATCTGGCGCGCGCGACGGGCAATTTCGAGGGCGCCACCGAGCAGGACAAATGGACCGCGCGCGAGTGGCTCTCCTGGGAAGCCGACAACATCACCAACATCGCTAAAGTCCGCCACTACAGTCGCTTTCGCGCGGTCGATCCGGCGGTGATGGCCTATTTCCGACCGCTGGCTGAGGGCGCGTTGACCTTCATCGACAAGGCACTCGTGGGCCGCCAATGGCTGGTCGGCGATCGATGCACGATTGCCGATCTCGGCTGCTGGGGCCGCATGGTGTTCATGGCCGAAGGCGGACTCGAGATCTCGAATTGGACGAATGTCGACGCCTGGTCACAGCGGTTGAAAGCAATGCCAGGCTTCGCGCTGCCCTACGATCTCATCCCCAAAAAGGATCGCGAGTTCGAGGGGCGTTGAATCGGTGACCCGACCGTGATGCAGAAAGAGCCGTGACGCAGCAGGAGTAGCGAGGCCGATCTCGATGCCGCGCGCGCCAACGCCCACAATCGCTTCATTCAGTCCGGGTTGCGCGAAGCCAATGGAAACTCAATACGCCGATGCAGTCGGGCCGACGCCGTCCTTGTTGTAGATGTCACGGCGGAACTGCACGATGCCATCCTCGGTCGCCCAAGCTGTGATGTAGGCGAAGTACAGTGGCACCGGCTTTTTCAGCTTCACGTCCAGCCGCTCGCCGGATTTCTTCATTTCCAGCACCTTGTCCTTGGTCCAGCCCTGGTCCGTGACCAGCCAAGCCGCCAGATGCTCGATGCCGGCGATGCGCACGCAACCCGAGCTCGCGGCGCGGAAATTGCGGCCGTAAAGCGTCTGCGACGGGCTGTCGTGCATGTAGACCGCGTGGTTGTTCGGGAAGTTGATCTTGACGAAGCCGAGCGGGTTGTCTGGCCCGGGTTGCTGGCGGTAGGTGAGATTGCGAGCCGCCGGCGTCGACCAGTTGATCTTTGCCACGTCGACCTTGCGGCCGTCGGCGCCAAACGCCTCGACATTGTATTTCGCGAGCACGCTCTGGCCGCGTCGGGACATCTCCTGGCCTTTCGGGATCAGGTCCTTCTCGATCACGGTCGGCGGCAGGTGCCACACGGGGTTGAAGTTCAGCTCATGGATCTGCGATTTGATCAGCGGTGTCTGCCGATCGATCTTGCCGACCACACCCGCGTGGCGCGACACCACCTTGTCGTTCTCGATCGCCTCGATCTGCGCCGCCGGGATATTCACCACGACGTACTTCTTCGGCATTGAGGCGGTGATTTCCTGCAGTCGCTGCAGATTGGTGCGCAACTGGCGCAGACGCGCCGCAGCTGGGACGTTCAAGGCGGCTATTGTGCGCTTATCGACGATGCCGGTCGGCGTCAGGCCGTTCGAGGCCTGGAAGCGCTTCACCGCTTTTTCCATCTCCGGCCCGTAGTTTTCGCCGAGGATGCCGATGTCTGACCCCTTGAGGTCGCCCGAAAGCGTCAGGCGCTGGCGCAGCAGTGCAACGGAGCCACCGCCGGAACCGGGTTGCAATTGAACTTCCGGCAACGGTTGCCAGCCGCCCTTTTCAGCAATCTCTGCGTAACGCTTGATCGCGCCCTTGAGCGCGGTGGCATTCTCCGGACTCAAGGTTGGAAAGCCTTTTGGCGGGTTGGCTTCCCACTGCTTGGCGAAGGAGTGATCGTAGGTCTGCTCGGGAGGCCCGTCTCCTGTGTTCTTCCTGAAGGGTGACCAACCAACCTCCTGCGCAAGAACGGGCGATGCCGCAAGCGCGACGATGAGCGCTGGGATTGCCCCCAGGCAGAAACGGCGCGTAATGCTCAAGGCTTTGATTTCGCACATGATAAACCTTATCACAGGGCGTGCAGGGGCGCCAGCTCGCGTCGACCATGAAGGACGGTCAAATCACAACCAGCGCGGGAAAGTGCGCTATTCGTTGCGCGAGGAAAAGCGCAAAGCGCGTCCGATGGACCAATTCTCGCTGGCTGGTGCCGCCGGGTCACGATCGCAACCGGGTCACGATCGCAACAATTGCGCGGAGATTTAGCCGCGCCGCCTCAGCTAGTGCGTCGCATGGGACGCATAAATTGAACAAGGCCGACCCAGGTTCCTGGATCGGCCTTGTTCGAGCATCGGGCGCTTGCAATCGTCGTGTGCGCGCCCTGTAGCTCTCCCCCCAAGGACTGTTTGAAAAACCGGCGCTGCCCGCTGCCGGTCGCTTCATAGAGGTATGTTAGAACTGCATCTCAGCTGTGCGCAAGTTGTTTTGCTCAGATGCCAGTCACAATGTTTGCGGTGTGGTGCAACGGCAACAATTACTCAGCCTAAGCGGGTAGCGCGGCCGCGCGTATCGCGTAGAGGTGATCGACCGGCCCGTGGCCATGCCCGACCGAGTCATTGCGGCCGGCCGCGATCGCGCGGTGCACATAGAGCTTCGCCCGGGCAACCGCCGTCTCGAGGTCGGTGCCGCGCGCCAGCAGTGAGGCTATGGCGGCCGACAGCGTGCAGCCCGTGCCGTGCGTGTTGCGGGTCTCGATGCGCGGCGAGGCGAAGCGCCGGACCTGGCCGCCGATCAGCAGCAAATCCACCGCCTCGCGGCCCTCCCCGTGCCCGCCTTTCAGCAGAACGGCCTTGGCGCCAAGGCGTCCGAGTGCGTGGAGCTGGGACAGTGCCTCGGTTTCGGTTGTGGCGACCGGCTGATCGAGCAGCCTGGCTGCCTCGGGCAGGTTCGGCGTGATCAGCGCCGCAAGCGGAAACAGTGCTGACTTCAACGTTTCGACGGCATCGGCCTGCAACAGTGAATCGCCCGATGTCGCCACCATCACGGGATCGACGATCAGCGGGATGTGCGGAACCTGCGTCAGCGCGGCTGCAACGGCAGAAATAATGGCGGCGTTGGCGAGCATGCCGGTCTTGACGGCACCGACGTCGAGATCGGAGAGCACGGAAGCGATCTGCGCTGCGACGAACTCCGGCGGCACCGGATGCACGGCCTGCACGCCCGTCGTGTTCTGGGCCGTCAGCGCCGTGACGACGCAAGCGCCGTAGGTGGCAAACGCCGCGAACGTCTTGAGATCGGCCTGGATACCGGCGCCCCCCGAGCTGTCGGAACCCGCAATCGTCAGCGCAATCGGCGTGGTCATGACATCAATACTCCCCCGGTCGGTATTGTCCACACGCCGGATGCGTCCGTCGCGAAGCGCGGCTCCGCCACAACGTCATGGCGCCTTCGGCACGACGGCATCCAAAGGCGCAACTCGAGAACGCGCAACTCAATTACTTCCGGCGCCCTTCTTCATGATCTCGATCTGCAGCTTCTTCGAGGTGAACATTTCCTCGATCTGGCCGAGCACGGGCACGTTCTCGATCAGCCATTGGCCGAGCCAGTTGATCGAGCCGGTTAGGAACAGGATACCGGCGAGGACCAGCATGGCGCCCATCACCTTCTCCATGATGCCGAGATGGCGGCGGAACCGCTTCATGAAACCCATGAACGGCCGGATCGCCAGGGCTGCCAGCACGAACGGAATACCGAGGCCCAGCGAATAGACGGTCAACAGGCGGACGCCGACCCCGAGGCTGCCCTCGTTGGCCGCAACCGCCAGCACCGTCGCCAGGATCGGGCCGACGCAGGGCGTCCAGCCAAACGCAAATGCGAGCCCGATGAGATAAGCGCCGAGATAGCTCGCGCCGGACATGTCGGCGTGATAGCGCGCCTCGCGGTAGAGGAACGGAATGCGCAAAAGGCCAAGGAAATGCAGGCCGAACAGGATGATGATAATGCCGGCCGCGATCGAGAGGCCGCTCTTGTAGGTCTGGATCAACTGCCCGAAGACCGAGGCACTGGCGCCGAGCCCGACGAACACCGTCGTGAAGCCCATTACGAAGCAGAGCGAAGCCAGCACGACGCGGCGCCACGCGGCGGCATCGACGCCCTTCTCGTCCGTCATCTGCTCGAGCGTCATGCCGCCGAGATAACCGAGATAGGGCGGCACCAACGGCAGCACGCACGGCGACAGGAAGCTCATGAGGCCTGCCAGCGCCACGCCGAAGTAGATCGAGAGGTCAGCGAGCATGCGGGCTCCAATTGGTTCAGGCGGCGCCAGATTGCATCCGGCGCCCACAACTGCAACGCACAATCACGTCAGGATCGAGCCTTGCCGGCGCATTGGTCGAGCAATTGCCAATCCGCTCAACGACGCGACGATAGCGGCTGCGCCGCCGGACAAAGCGTTAAGCGCTGACCAACCCGCGCATTGCGGCCAATGCGTGCTGGATCTCGGCCAGGCTATCGACGATGTGGTCGGCGCCGAGTTGGCGGATGGGCGTGGACGAATAGCCGTAGCTCACCGCGATCGAGCGGACGCCGCCTGCGCGCGCCGCCTCGATGTCGGCATGGCTGTCGCCGATCATGACGGCATCTTCGGGTTTGACGCCGAACGGCGCTAACGCTCTGAGCACCATCGCGGGATCGGGCTTTTTCGGCACATCGTCTCGGGCCGCCACGACGGACGCGAAGTAGCCGGCGATACCCAGCGCCTCGATCGTGATGTGGGTGATGTGCTCAGCCTTGTTGGTGCAGAGCGCCATGCCGCGGCCTTCGCCTCTGAGCGCGCCGAGCAACTCGTGGGCACCGGGATAAAGCCCGCGGCCATCGGCCGAAACACGCGCATAGGTTTCGAGGAAACGGGCAAGCACGGCTGCCTCATCAGCCGCGGACAGAGTAATACCGACACTCCTCGCGGCGCGGCGAACCGCGACGGAGGCACCGCCGCCGATCATGGCCTTGACTTGGGCGACGGGGAACGGGGGCAGCCCAAGCGGGCCGAAGCCCGCGTTGACGGCAGCGGCGATATCCGGCGCACTGTCGACGAGCGTACCGTCGAGATCGAAGATCACGGCGCGCGGCCAATTCGGTTGCATGGGTGCCTCAAGCCTTCAGGAGGGCTGCGACGCCGGGTAGTTCGCGCCCCTCGAGCCATTCGAGGAACGCGCCGCCGGCCGTCGATACATAGGTGAATTGTTCCGCTACTCCGGCCGCATTGAGTGCCGCCACCGTATCGCCGCCGCCCGCCACCGAGACCAGCGTTCCGGCCTTCGTCATTTTGGCTGCTTCGGCGGCCAACGCGAACGTGCCCTTGCCGAACGGCTCGATCTCGAAAGCGCCGAGCGGGCCGTTCCAGAGCAGCGTCTTGCAGGTCTGAAGCACATGAATGAGATGCTCGACGGACTTCGGGCCGACATCGAGCATCATCGCATCGGCGGGGATCGCCTTTACGTCGACCACGCTGGAGGCGGCGCCCGCTTTGAACTCGCGTGCCACGACGCCATCGACAGGCAACACGATCTCGCAGCCTTTGGCTTGTGCCGCGCCCATGATTTCGAGCGCGGTCTTGTGGAAGTCGGGCTCCGACAGCGATTTACCGACGTCGATGCCCTGCGCCTGCAGGAACGTGTTCGCCATGCCGCCGCCGATGATCAACTTATCGACTTTGGCCATCAGGTTGGTCAGCACCGGGATCTTGGTCGAAACCTTGGCGCCGCCGACCACCGCCGCGGTTGGCCGCTTCGGGTTGTCCAGCGCGGCACGCAGCGCGTTGATCTCCTCCATCATCAGCGGCCCCGCGAATGCCGGTAGATAATCGGCCAGCCCCGCCGTGGACGCGTGCGCGCGGTGAGCTGCCGAGAATGCGTCGTTGACGTAGATGTCGCCGAGCTTCGCCAGCGCCGCCGTGAACGCCGGATCGTTCTTCTCCTCGCCGGCATGAAAGCGCGTGTTCTCGAGCACGGCGATGCCGCCATCGGAGAGCGCCGCCACCGCCTGCTCGGCCACGGGCCCGATGCAATCCGGCGCGAACGCAACCTTGCAGCCGAGCAACCGGCCGAGTTCCGCGGCGATCGGTGCGAGCGAGTTCTTCTTGTCCGGGCCGCCCTTGGGCCGGCCGAAATGCGACAGCACCACGATGCGGGCACCGCGATGGCTCAGATCCTTGAGGCCCGGCACCAGCCGCTCGAGGCGCGTTACGTCGGTGACGCGACCGTTGTCCGTGGGCACGTTGAGATCGGCACGCAAAAGAATGCGCTTACACTTCACGTCGCGGCCGGACGTGGTTTTCAGGTTGGCGAGGTTCATCGTGGATTCATCCTGGATTTGCTAGTGTCCCCTATGTCTCGCACTTGCCGACTAAACCGCAGCGAACGCTCTCGGCAATTGCGAGACATAAGGGACACGAGGAAGAACCATAGGCATTGTGTGGTGCTTGTCTCGCAATTACCGACGCAAAACCCGCCGCGATTTCTGATCGGTAATTGCGAGGCACCACACTAGCAAGCCTCTAGCGCCGCGTCGCGGCACTGTGCAAGGGCATTGAGCTGTGGATCTTAACCAGATGAGACACTTAGCCCCATGCACTGACTTGCGACTCTGAACAATTGGCGCTAATCAGCGACCATAGTCGGAGCTGTTCTACCTCTGTCTCCGGATCAAGCCGCGACGCCGGATCGATCTGCGCAAAATCTGCCCGACAACCTGCCAAAATCTGCCCGACAACCTGCAAGGACGGAAAACCATGAACAAGTCAATTCTCGGTCTTATTGCGGCTGGCGCGATGATCGCCAGCATCCCGGCGATCGCGCAGCAGCCGGCGCCGGCGACAACGCCAACGCCAACGGCACCTGCAACCAAGCCGGGCGTAGCTGCAACGCCGGCGACCCCGCCTATCGCCAAGAAGGCTCCCGTCGTCATTCCGCGCGGCGTCTTTCTTAACGGCCAATTGCCAGGCCAGGATCTCGCCAAGGACCGCCTGATCGGTGCCAAGGTCCAGAACAAGGACGGCCAGATCATCGGCGACATCGAGGATCTGCTCGTCAACCGCTTCAATGGCCAGGTGCAGGGCGTGATCATGGGCACGGGCGGCTTCCTCGGCGTCGGCGAGAAGAAGGTCGGCGTTGCGCTCAACGCGCTGCAGTTCACGCAGAAGGACGGCAAAACCGTTATCTCGCTGCCATCGGCCTCGAAGGAAGTGCTGACCGCACTGCCGGCCTTCCAGCGCGCCGAGCCCAAGAAGGGCATCGTCGACCGCACGAAGGAGAAGGCCAAGGAGCTGACCGACAAGAGCAAGGAAACGGCGAAGGACGCCGCTGCTACAGTCAAGGACAAGGCCGGCCCGGTGATGGAGAAGGCCAAGGACGCGGCAGGTGCAGCCGTCGACAAGGCCAAGGATGCCGTGAAGCCCGCCGAGAAGAAATAACGAGAAGATGTAATCGAGGCTCGGCTTGCAAAGCCTTGACGACTTGGAAAACCCCGGTGCCTCGTGCGCCGGGGTTTTTCGTTTCGTCCGAAGTTCCCGGTTTGACGTCGGGCCGCACAGCGCCGGCAGACACCAAATCGATGCCGCGAGACCGAACCCAATGGCAACACGCTGCATGCTTGTGGTGACGCGCCAGCCGAGGTCGATGTCCTGTGGTGCGGCAACGACCTGGGGCCTGCGCAAAGCGTCCGTTATTCGCTCGCCGCATAGGCCTTGAGCATGTCGAGATCGCAATAGACCGTCTGCCCATCGCGCCTGACGGCGCCCACGTTCTCGAGTTCGGCAAGCGCTGCGTTGACCTTGGGCCGGCTAGCACCGACGAGCATCGCGAGTTCCGACTGCGACATACCGAGATTGAGTGGCCACGCTTTCCCCTTCGCCTCCGGTTTCTGGAGGAATACGGCCGCCAGGAAAAAACGCGCGAGTCGCACCTCGATCGGATGCAAAGCGATCGCCTCGATCTTCACGTCGGTATCGCGCAGTCGCCGGCACAGGAACATTATCGCCGCCTGGGCGATGCGTGGCATCGTCTCCATTACCGACGTCAGAGCACTGCGCGAGAGCGTCAGTGTCGAAACGTCGCTGATCGCGGTCGCATCTGCCGACCGGCGTCCGCCATCGAGCACGGCGATTTCGCCGAATATCCCACCATCAGTTGCATGCGCCAATGAAAGTTCTCGACCTTCCGCCGTCAGGATCGACAGGCGAACGCGCCCCTTCTCGACGAGAAAGAGTTCCTTTGCCTCGTCGCCGCGCGAAAATATCAACTGACCACTCTTGAAGGTCGCCGGCCGCATCCGCTGCGCGAGCGCCTCGCGATCGCTCGCAGGCAGCGCTCCGAACAACTCGGTCTTCGACAACAGTCCGGCGGTTGCAGGTTGCTCGCTCAACGACTGGCTCCATCGATCTGATGCCACGTCATTCGTAATGGCCGGCCGCTGCCGCGTCGAGCGGAAACCAACTGTCGATCACCTGCAATTCCAACACCGATGCAAAAACATTTCGGCCTGTTCCGCTGGGAACAGCAGCAAAGCAGCCGGTGAAGCATTCTGATCCTGCGAACGGCGACAACGACACGAAATGCCGGGCGCAAGCAGATCAACCCAAAGAGCCGACGGCTCGTCACAATCCACGGAGAAATGTCATGAACAAGTTCATCGTCGCCGCCCTCACCGCTGCTCTCGCCCTGACCGCTTACGAAGCTCCCGCGTTCGCCAAGAGCGGGAAGTCCCACTCGAGCTTCAGCGCCAACGGCGGCAACGGCGGCAACAACAACAGCGGCAACGGCTCCGGCAACGGCGGCAACGGCGGCACCATCAAGAACGCCGGCAAAGCCAAGCAGGGAACAAACGCGTCTGCCAACGGCGGCAACGGCGGCTCCAACAACAGCGGCAACAACTCGGGCAACGGCGGGCGCGGCGGAAACATCTCGTTCTGATCCAGTCTGACGCCTCCAGATACCCTCCGGGCAACCTGCCTGGAGGGATCTTCCTCTCCCCCACCAACCGACGTCCAATCGGAGATTGCAATGTCCTACTCGCTCTTCACTTCGCTTGGCTCCAGCCTGCTGGTCCTCGCGCTCTTCGCCGACGTCGCAGTGGCCGGCAAAGGAGGCTCGACATCGGCAAGCGAGCGCCGCACCGAAGTCAAACAGCAAGCGACGGTGAAGGTCTCATCGATCACGAATCGCGAGCCACGTGCCTCGGCGACCAAGCCGAAGATCGAGGTCGAGCCGAAGTCCGGCCCGCGTATCGCGACCAAGATCGACGCACTCAAGGGCAAGCTGAAACCGAACCCACAGATTGATCCTCGCGTCACAGCAAAGGTCGACAATCTCAAGCCCACAGCTGGAAAGGTGCTGGCAGGAACCGCCCTCGCGGCTAGCGGCGCGGCGATGGCAACTAAGGTTTCGCTGTATCGGCCGCTGGCGCCGGTCCCCGACAGCAAAAATCATGTGTCGCAGATGTCGATGGATCACTTCGTGGCGACGCACGTTCTTCAGCGCGACGCCAAGATCATCACCAAGGCCGACGGCGCAAAGTACCAGACCGCCGTCAGCCATGCGACGACGCTGATCAAGGATCCAGCGAAGGGCTATCAGGTCGCCAAGTATGGCGATGTCAAGAAGCCCGTTGGAGACAGCAGCACGATCGTCATCAACGAGAACAACAAGACGGTCTATGTGCCCGCATCGTCCGTCTCCGGCCCTGATCGCCGCACGATCGTCGTCAATTGCAACAACTGCAAGGTCGTCATCGTCGGCGAAACCGGCAAAGGCGTCGTCGACGAGCGCAAGATCGTCGTCAACGGTAACAACGACAAGGTGGTCCTGCAAAGCGACAAGTCGAATGGCGGGGCTGGCCAGAGCGGCGGCACCGTCGTCGACAACCGCCAGGTGGTCGTCAACGGCAACGGCGACAAGATCAAGCTGCAAGGCGACCACGCCGACGGCGGCGACGGCAAGCGCGGCCAGAGCGGCGGCTCGGGCGGGTACGTCGACGACAACCGCAAGGTGACCGTGAACGGCAATGGCACGAAGGTCGACCTCGGCAAGGACTCCGCGAACGGCGGTGACGGCGGACGCGGTGGAGATCGTGGCGGCAATGGCGGCAATGGCGGCAAGGTCGACGACGACCGCACCGTCGTAACCAACGGCAACAGCACCAAGGTGTCCAATGCCGGCGCAGATGCCAAAGGCGGACACGGTGGTAACGGCGGCACGAGTGGCGGCGATGGTGGCAACGGCGGCGATATCGCGGTCAAAGGCGGCGTCACCGACAATGGCAACGGCACCGTCATCAAGCCCGGCGACTACAACGCCAACGGCGGTGACGCCGGTAACGGACGCCGGAGCTGATCACAAGACAACCTCACCGCTGGGGCCTCGCGCCCCGGCATTTCCCCTGAACCAAAGCCTCCCACCGACTTGCGATCCGGCTGCTGGCCGCAGCAAGTCGCGATCAACCCAAAGGAGACGATCGTCATGACCCGCGCGCATATGTTGACAATCACAGCTAGCGTTCTTTCCGTTCTGCTGCTCCACGCCCAGGCAATGGCAGCCGACAGCCGCGAGCCGGCCCGCGCGGCCGCAACCGCGACGCCCTGCGCATGCAATCCAGCCGAGTTCGACGAAACGAAATGCGACAGCCGCATCACCAACGTCGACGGTGAGGACGGTAAAGACAACGCAAGTCCTGATAGCGGCAACGGCGGCAAGGGTGGCACAATCAAGAACGCCGACAAATGCTCCGACAAGGCGAGCGCCAACGGCGGAAACGGCGGCAGTGGCAATCGCGGCGCCAAGAGCGGGAACGGCGGCAAAGGCGGAAACATCAACTTCTGACCTTTAGTTCGTCATTGACGCCGGCATCGCGCCCACCTCCCCGGCGATGCCGGCGCCTGGATGCCTAGGCCTCGAACCGAGAGCGCACATGAAGCCCCTCAGCAAATTCACCGCTGTAGTTTTTGTTTGCGTC
Organism: Hyphomicrobiales bacterium; assembly: GCA_031367895.1. GTDB lineage: Bacteria > Pseudomonadota > Alphaproteobacteria > Rhizobiales > Hyphomicrobiaceae. The sequence goes on along the minus strand of JANLQP010000180.1, from coordinate 8,469 downwards.
ACGAGCCTTGGCTCCGCAGCCAACGGCGAGACCGTCGACAACGCCCCGGAACCCGCATTGGTACTGCCACAATTGGCGAAATCACATCCAATCACCGCCGCCATCGCCGAGCCCACCAGGCGACATCGACGGACCAGCCGCACGCTTTCACTCAGCGATCGCTGTCGAGCCGTAACCGAGTATGCTCAGTTGGGCGAAATCGAAGATGCGGGACTCGAACTACTTCGTCACTCGTGTGGTTGACCCTGAGTTCGTTTGCCTGTTCAATCCGGTGCCCGCCTCGCTCACCCTGTATGTTTAGGACGGTTGCCGGCCAGATTCGTAACCCCTCAAAGGAGCGCGGCCATGAATGCTCACAGAATTTCTTCGATCCTAGCCTTGGTTGGCGCAGCGACGATCTGCGCAGCGACGATCTTCACAGTGACGGTCGGCGCAGTGACACTCGCCGCCAACAGCGCATTCGCGCAAGCTCCGACACACCCCGGAACGGCCGCGGCAGCCGCTCCGTCACCTTCTGCCGCCGCGCCACAGTTGCCCCCACCCGTTCCCTTCGAACAGGCGCTGCTGCTCGCAGCGAACAATCTGTTCTCGAAGGCCGATATGCCCAGCGGCACGGCAACGCCGGTATCGCTGGTGATCGATCCACTCGTCGATGGCATGACGGGTATTCAGTCGAACACGACTCGCGCGATGGAGCGTCGCGTGATCGATCTCGTCTCGAAATCCTACCCTGCCTTCAAGATTGAACCCTTTACGACTGCCGCCGTCGCGAAGGCGCCGATGGTCTTCATCGGCACGTTCACGCCGATCAACCTCGCCGGACAAGCCACTGGCACACGCGACGCTTTCCGCGTCTGTCTCGCCCTGCTCGATCTCAAATCCGGCAAGATCATCTCGAAGGGCTTCGCGCGTGCGACGCCTGAAGGCATCGAGCATGCCCCGGTCGCCTATTTCAACGACAGCCCGGTTTGGACCGCAGACCCTGCAATCCAAGCCTACATCCGCTCATGTCAGGGTACGAAGGCAGGCGATCCGATCAGCCAAGCCTATGCGGATCGCGTTCTCGCGGCCGCGTTCTTGACCGACGCGATCAACGCCTACAACGACAAGCGCTACAAAGAAGCGCTCGAATTGTACCGCACCGTTCAGAAGACGCCCGGCGGCGATCAGCTGCGCACCTATAATGGCCTTTACCTCGCAAGCCAGAAACTCAACCGCAGGACTGAAGCAGCAGACGCGTTCGCGAAGGTCATCGACTATGGCCTCGCCAACGACCGTCTGGCCGTAAAGTTCCTGTTCCGGCCCGGCTCCAACCAGCTCTGGAGCGATCCGAGATCGGCGACGCCCTACGACATGTGGTTCAAGACGATCGCCGGCAAGCTGCAGGCGCGCAACGCGTGCCTCGAGATCGTCGGCCATTCGAGCCCGACCGGCCCTGAACCGATCAATATCCGCTTGTCGAACCTGCGCGCCGAGTACGTCAAGGATCGCATCCAAACCCTTTCGCCCGCGATGGCGAAGCGTATGATAGCGAATGGCGTCGGATCGAAGGAACCGCTCGTCGGCACCGGCAAGGACAACGCCAGCGACGCGCTCGACCGCCGCGTCGAGTTCAAGCCCATCGCCAATTGCGGATGACAGCCACCATTCATTGGCTGTTTACCACCCCCCCGCGCCGGCCGCGCCGCGCGGGGTTTCTGCTGCAGGTGGTGGCGACGCCCCAATTCGTTTACACTTAGGTGCGAAACAGGAGGAGAACGCGAGCGAGCCTCTCGACATGAACCGTAAGATCGCAGCTATCCTTGCAGCCGATGTGGAGGGTTACAGCCGCCTCGTCGCCGCTGACGAGGAGGGCGCATTGCGTCGACTGGTCGAGGCGCAGGCTGTCTTCAGGGAGCACGTCTCCGCCTACCGCGGCCGGATCTTCAACACCGCCGGTGATGCCATTCTCGCCGAGTTCCCGAGCGCGGTCGATGCAACACGCGCAGCGCTCGAAATCCAGCGCGATATGGCCGGCCGAAACACCGATCGCGCGCTGGACGACCGCTTTCAGTTTCGCATCGGTCTCAACATCGGCGATGTCGTCGAGCACGAGGGCGATCTGCTCGGCGACGGCGTGAACATCGCAGCCCGTATTCAGACGCTGGCACCTGCCGGCGGCCTGGCGATTTCCCATTGGGTGCGCGAACTCACTGCCGGCAAGATCCCTGTTTCCTTCCGCGATATCGGCAAGAAGTCGCTGAAGAATATTCCCTCACCGGTCCACGTCTTCGTCGCCGACATCGCACCCATTCCAGTGCCGATCGGCGAAGCAGCGAGTGCGGAGACCAAGAGTTCGGCGATCTTCTTCAAGGTCGCCTTCGCGGCGGTATTGCTTCTGGCACTCGGCGCCGTTGCATCAATGCGCTTCCGCGCCCCCCGACCGGCCGCACCTACGGCTCCATTTGCCGACACGGCCAAGACTATCGCCCCGACGCGGCCGGCTACCGTCGGGGAAACCAAGGCTGTCACCCCCGCAGTTGTGCCTGTGCCACCGATTGCACAGCCCCCGGTCGACAAGGAACCATCGTTCGGGTCTGCCCGCCCGCAAGGATCGCGACCGCCGTCGGAAACGACCATTGCGGCTCCTCAACCCGTGACGAAGATCGAGAAGGAAGTCGCCGCTCCCGATCGCAAGCGCTCACCTCAGCATTGCGCCGAAGTCCTCGAGCGCGCCCAACTCGGTGACATCTCCGCCAGCGACCGCGCATTCCTGCGCAATCAGTGCCGCTGAAGCTGTCATCCATGAAATAAGCTGTTGTTTACATTGAAATTTTGGCGTCCTTGGTGGGTCCAAGTCTCGATGAGATCATCGATCAGTGACCACGTGATCTTGATCTCCGAAAGTGATCCAACACGGGCATCGTGTCTGATCAAGTTCCGCAGGCAAATCAGCCCCATCCCGCGCTACGGCTCGGCCGAGCACTGGCTCGAGGTTTTCAAGACCTATTACGGGCCGACCAATCGGGCCTTCGCCGCTCTCGATGCATCGAAACAAGCAGCCTGCAAGCCGACATCGTCGCCTTGAACTGCGCACACCCTGGCACTGATGACGATCTTGGCGACGCGAGGGAACAAAATCCAGGCATCAGCGTTGGTCTTGCACGGTTGGAAGTCGGTCGAAGTTGAACCAAACCAAAACAGGAGAATGCGGATGCGTGCGAACATGCTGGGCGCTGCAACGACTTGCCTCATGCTTGCGGCTTTTGCCTCAGTGGCACAGCCGGCCTCGGCCGAGACCATGTCCTTCAAGGCGGATCTCAAGTCATCGAGCGAAGTGCCGGCCAACAGCAGCAAAGGCACAGGCACCGCTGACGTGACCTATGACACTGCAAGCAAGGCATTGGCTTGGACTGTGACATTCGCCAACCTGACCGGCAATGCAACAGCCGCTCATTTCCACGGACCCGCTGAAGTTGGCAAGAATGCCGGGCCAGTCGTGCCGCTGACCGGGACGACTAGCCCATTGAAGGGTACGGCGACACTCACCGAGGCTCAGGCGGCCGATCTGATGTCGGGCAAGTGGTACGTCAACGTCCACACAACTGCCCACAAAGACGGTGAGGTCCGCGGACAGGTCGTGAAGTCCAAGTAGTCGAACAACATTCTTCACTTTTGATACCGCTGGAAACTGTCAGCGGCGCGTGCGGCGCATTATCGGAGTGGAGACCGGTCGATGGACAACGTGAACAGCCCGGTTTTCAAAGGCGTGAATTTCTGAGTGCGCTGGTTGCGGGAGCGGCGGTAACGTCCGCGCTTCCGCTCGCCAGGGGAAACCCAGGCCGCAGGGGAAAGTAATTGTATCCGCCACTTCTCACTTGGACGTCGTTTATCAACATGCCTCGTTTGCCGCCCGTCTCGTCCGAAGCCTTGATTGACGGGGGTTTCGCGGGCGTCTCTCCACCGGTTGTCATTTGCCCGAGCTTGAAAAGCTACATCTAGTATTGAACGGGCACTGCAACCCCAAGACTTCGTGACGAATCCGACGAATCGCCCTAGCACTGGGTTCAGCCCGCAGCGTCGGTGGATGCCGTGGAGCCCTTCGAGCGATTGCCCGGCGTAGCGGGTTCGATCGCGGCTCAGGCACGTTGCCGGGGCTGAATCAGCAACCGCGTTCCAGTCACAGTCCGTTGCATGCGTCTCGCGCTCGGTCACTTGCGCGAGTGGTACTTCCATGCGTGCCGCTCCGAGCGGCAACCAGGTGCCCGAAGGGTCCTGGCGGGGGCAAATCAAGAAACGTTCGACACAGCGGGGCACTATGAAAATTACGCGGCGCTTCACCGAAGCCGGGAAATCACCTTACGCATCGATCAAATTCCGGCGCGCCACGTCCGAGATCAAGAATCCGGACGGGTCGGTCGTTTTCCGGCTCGATGGCTTTGAAGTGCCCGAGCAGTGGAGCCAGGTTGCCGCCGACATCCTGGCGCAGAAGTATTTTCGCAAGGCTGGCGTTCCGAGCCGTTTGAAGCGGGTTGAGGAAACGCAGGTTCCGTCGTGGCTCTGGCGCTCGGTCGCCGACCAGGTGGCGCTTGCGTCGCTCCCCGAGAACGAGCGTATCGCCGGCGAATCCGACGCCAAGCAGGTTTTCGATCGCCTCGCCGGCACCTGGACCTATTGGGGCTGGAAGGGCGGCTATTTCTCCTCCGAGGAGGACGCGCAGGCCTTCTTCGACGAGCACCGCTACATGCTGGCGATGCAGATGGGCGCGCCGAACTCGCCGCAGTGGTTCAACACCGGACTGCACTGGGCCTACGGCATCGACGGTCCGGGCCAGGGTCATTCGTACGTCGACTATCGCACCGGCGAGTTGACGCGCTCGGAGTCGGCGTACGAGCATCCGCAGCCGCACGCCTGCTTCATCCAGTCGGTCGACGATGATCTCGTCAACGAGAACGGCATCATGGACCTCTGGGTTCGCGAAGCGCGTCTCTTCAAGTACGGCTCCGGCACCGGCTCGAACTTCTCGAAGCTGCGTTCCGAGAACGAGAAGCTGTCGGGTGGCGGCCGTTCGTCGGGCCTGATGAGCTTCCTCAAGATCGGCGACCGTGCAGCCGGCGCCATCCAGTCGGGCGGCACCACGCGCCGCGCCGCAAAGATGGTCGTCGTCGACGTCGATCATCCCGATATCGAGGCCTACATCGACTGGAAGGTGAAGGAGGAGCAGAAGGTCGCCGCTCTCGTCACCGGTTCCAAGATCTGCCAGAAGCGGCTGAAGGCCGTGATGTCGGCCTGCATCAATTGCGAAGGTGAAGGGGACTCTTGCTTCGATCCGGCGAAGAACCCGGCTCTGAAGCGCGCCATCAAGGAAGCCCGCCGCGACCAGATCCCGCAGAACTACATCCTGCGCGTCATCCAGTTCGCCAAGCAGGGCTACAAGGACATCGACTTCGCCACCTACGATACCGATTGGGACAGCGAGGCCTATCTCACGGTGTCAGGGCAGAATTCCAACAACTCCGTGCGTGTGACGGACGCGTTCCTCGACGCCGTCAACGGGGACAAGGATTGGCACCTCACCGGCCGCCTCAACGGCAAGGCCGTGAAAACGCTGAAGGCGCGCGACCTCTGGGAGAAGATCGGCCACGCCGCCTGGGCCTCGGCGGATCCGGGCATCCAGTTCCACACCACCATCAACGACTGGCACACCTGCCCGAAGTCGGGGCCGATCCGCGCCTCGAATCCCTGCTCGGAATACATGTTCCTCGACGACACCGCCTGCAATCTGGCGTCGTTGAACCTGATGACGTTCCGCCGCGGCAACCGCGACCAGATCGCTGGTGACCGCCTGCAGGCGAAAGGCACGCTTCCCGTCAACGCAACGTCCATCTTCGACGTGGCCTCATTCGAGCATTGCTGCCGGCTGTGGACGATCGTGCTCGAGATCTCCGTCATGATGGCGCAGTTCCCGAGCCGCCAGATCGCGGAACTCTCCTACCGCTACCGCACGCTGGGTCTCGGCTTCGCCAACATCGGCGGCCTCTTGATGGCGTCGGGCCTTGGCTACGACTCGGCCGAAGGCCGCGCTATCTGCGGTGCGATCTCGGCCGTTATGACCGGAGTCGCCTACGCCACCAGCGCCGAGATGGCCGCCGAACTCGGCGCTTTCCCGGGTTACGAGCCGAACGCCAACGACATGCTACGCGTCGTTCGCAATCATCGCCGCGCTGCCTATGGTCACGCCGACGGCTACGAGAAGCTCGCTATCGCGCCGGTGCCGCTCGATCACGCCGCCTGCAGGGATCGCGCGCTCGTTGCGGCTTCCACCCGCGCCTGGGACCGCGCCATCGAGCTCGGCCAACGCCACGGCTTCCGCAACGCCCAGGTGTCCGTGATCGCGCCGACCGGCACCATCGGCCTCGTCATGGATTGCGACACGACGGGAATCGAGCCGGATTTCGCCCTCGTCAAGTTCAAGAAGCTCGCGGGTGGCGGCTACTTCAAGATCATCAACCGCGCCGTGCCGGATGCCTTGCGCACGCTCGGTTACAGCGAGGCCGCGATCGCCGAGATCGAGGTTTATGCCGTCGGTCACGCCTCGCTGCGCCAAGCCCCGGCGATCAACCACTCGACGCTGAAGACCAAGGGCTTCACCGACGAAGCTTTGGAGAAGCTCGAAGGCGCATTGAAGAGCGCGTTCGACATCAAATTTGCCGCCAACAAGTGGACGCTCGGCGAGGACTTCATCACCAAGGCGCTGAAGATCTCGGCCGAAAAGCTGGCTGATCCCGCGTTCGAGCTGCTGCCCGCGCTCGGCTTCTCGAAGAAGGACATCGAGGCCGCCAACGAGCATGTCTGCGGTGCGATGACCTTGGAAGGCGCGCCACATCTGAAGAAGGAGCACATCTCCATCTTCGATTGCGCCAATCCGTGCGGTCGCAAGGGCAAACGCTTCCTCTCGGTCGAGAGCCACATCCACATGATGGCGGCGTCGCAGCCGTTCATCTCGGGTGCGATCTCGAAGACGATCAACATGCCGAACGATGCGACGGTTGAGGATTGCAAGCAGTCCTACATGCTGTCGTGGAAGCTGGCGCTGAAGGCCAACGCGCTCTATCGCGACGGCTCGAAATTGTCGCAACCGCTGAACTCGCAGATCCTTTCGGACGACGACGAGGAGGCCGACGAGATCGCGGCCTCGCTGACCAGCGACAAGGGCAACACCGCCCGCGCCGCTGTGATGGCCGAGCGCATCGTCGAGCGGATCATCGAGCGTCAGCGCGAGCGTGAGAAGCTGCCGTCGCGCCGCAAGAGCTACATCCAGAAGGCAACGGTTGGCGGCCACAAGGTCTACCTGCACACCGGCGAGTACGACGACGGGCGCCTGGGCGAGATCTTCATCGACATGCACAAGGAAGGCGCCGCCTTCCGCTCGCTGATGAACAACTTCGCCATCGCGATCTCACTCGGCCTGCAGTACGGCGTACCGCTCGAAGAGTACGTGGACGCCTTCACGTTCACGCGCTTCGAGCCGGCCGGCCTCGTCCAGGGCAACGACGCGATCAAGAACGCGACGTCGATCCTCGACTACATCTTCCGCGAGTTGGCGGTGTCCTATCTCGGCCGTCACGACCTGGCGCATGTCGATCCGCGCGAGATCATCGGCGAAACCGGCCTTGGTTCGTCCGACGAGGAACTGGAGAACGAGAATCCGCCCGCCATGCCGGCCGCACGCTTCATGTCGAAGGGCCTGACGCGCGGCATCCAGCCGAACGTGTTCGTCGTGCCGGAAGCGCGCCGCATGAACGTGCGCGGCAACACCGCGCTCGCCCTGCAGGCGGTCGAGGAAGCCGCCGCCGACAACGACCCGCACACGGCGCACGAAAAGCTCAAGGTTCTGCGCGCCGAATTGACGAAGACGGTTGTGGCGAACGCCGCGCTGGTGGCCGAGGCGACGACGCGGACGACTGCCGCGGTGACGCTCGACGCGGGCGTTATCGGCAGGCCGCATGTGCAGGCGGTTTCCGCCAGCGCGACCCTGACGCAAGCGGAGTTGCGGCGCGAGGCCAAGGTGCGCGGTTACGAGGGCGAGAATTGCCGCGAGTGCGGCAACTTCACGCTCGTGCGCAACGGCACCTGCCTCAAGTGTGACACGTGCGGCGGGACGAGTGGGTGCAGTTGAGGAGTGATGTCATGCCAAACTACTTCGACGATAACTCAAGTAAGCTGCGGCGATCTCTCAAAGACATTGAGAGAATCGCTGACCAACTACGGACACACTGTGGCTATGATCGATTTGAGAAAATCGACATGCACTTCGTATTCAAGACAGTCAAAGTAAACGTCCGTGCCGGGTCGGACGCAGAAATGGGAGACGCTAAGGCGCTCGCACAAACGGCGCACGGTGCAGAAATCACGGTCACGCAGGAGTTCTTTGGAGCATTTGATACCCTGTTGCCCGGCGCTGTTTACGAGATGACTCACGAATTGGGG
>JANLQP010000191.1:0-1856 GCA_031367895.1 Hyphomicrobiales bacterium | reverse complement strand
CGTGTCTCAGTTCGAGCTATCCCGGGAGTTCGGAGAAACGATGGCTCGGCCTATGCCGAGAACCGGGACGCCAACAAGAGCGCAGGGGATGCTCCAGTGCACACCCAGGTAAGCGGTATAAACGGCGGCGCATATGGCGATCACGGATATGGCGGCACCCAGGTACTGCCCGCGCCTGGTGTCGCGGATCGAGGCATGCAGGCCGATGTTTTCGCTCTCGATTCTTGCTGCCTGCTCCAGTTCGACCATCTTGAATGTGCGTTCCGCGCCATTCGGAACGATTTGGTCGAAACGAGCCAATGCGTCAGGAGGCGGCAGTGGGCCTTGCCATTCCTGCGATTGGAGCTGAATCGTGGTTTTTGGTGGGAGCGCCGACTGCCCCGCCACAGAAGGAGAATTGCTATTTCTCGGCGGTTTTGCCATGTTCTCGGTTGATTACAGCGCGCATGGCGTTGCCGACACGAGTCCAATCAGATCGCATCGATTCGGTGTCTGTCCGCACGCGGACATACGATTCTGGCGAAGCGTGAATGCTGCCAGGAGCCGCCATACCCGCCAAAATACCGGCCCAGAGGGCTGATCCGTGTCGTCGATACAGGTTCATGGCGTTAGTGTAGCGCAGCCCCATCGGGCTTGCTGTGAGCCTGCTATTCGGCAAACCGTGCGGTTTCTTCAGGGGCCCGGACGTGATCCGAAACGCCCGCCGCCATCGGGCGCATCGGCGGTCACATCGAAACCGGGACATTCCTGGCGCTGGGGACGAACCGGCATCGGGCGGCGCCTGCGCTACGCTACGGCATTCTCGCCATCCCGGACTTCGCCATGCCTTGCTACAGCATCGACGGCATCACCCCCGTCGTCCACCCCAGCGCCTATGTGCACCCCACCGCCATCCTCATCGGCGACGTACTGATCGGCGCCGATTGCTATGTCGGCCCGGCGGCGAGCCTGCGCGGCGATTTCGGACGCCTGGTGCTGGAGGCGGGTTCGAACCTGCAGGACACCTGCGTGATGCACGGCTTTCCCGGCACCGACACGGTGGTCGAGATCGACGGCCACATCGGCCACGGCGCCGTCCTGCACGGTTGCCGCATCGGCCGCAACGCGCTGGTCGGCATGAACGCGGTGGTGATGGACAACGCCGTGATCGGCGAGTCGGCGGTCATCGCCGCCTGCGCTTTCGTCAAGGCAGGGTTACATATTCCGCCGCGAATGCTGGCTGCCGGCGTGCCGGCGCGGATCATTCGGCCGGTGACCGACGAGGAACTCGCCTGGAAGGCAGAGGGCACTCGCACCTATCAGACATTGGCGCGACGATCGGCAGAGACCATGCGCGAGGTGACGCCACTACAAGAGGTGGAGCCGGATCGGCGCCGGCTCACGATCGAGAGCGTGCCGCCGCTGATGACGCTGAAGCAGCGGCGGGCTGAGTGATCTCAGACTGTCGCCTTGCCACGTGACCAACTGAGACAGGCGGCGGCTGTTGCGCAGACAGGTACGGTCGACTCAGCACCACAGGGCCCCCCGAGGATGCTGCGCCCCCTGGGGGGAAGCCGTAGCGCAGCGCAGGCTGGGGGTGGGCGTCGACTCAGCGGCCTTGTTCGCCCGCGTCGTGAGAATGGTGCTGTTGATGCATGCCAGCCTCGCCACCCTCCCGGCCATACGGCGACGCCAGATCGAAGTGGAACACCAACAAGTCCCGCACCAGATCGCCCCACTGCGTTGCCGTCAGCCGGCCCACGATCATCGGCTTGCCGTCCGGCGCCGGCCGCAGGATCAACGCCTCGCCCTCCTCCGGGATGGTGTCCAGCGCGCCAAGCGCATTAAAGATGTGCGCCACCACGATCCGGTTGGTG
>JANLQP010000167.1:0-4865 GCA_031367895.1 Hyphomicrobiales bacterium | reverse complement strand
GGCACCACACGCTGGTCGCTCTACGACGAAGCGCGCGAAATGTTCTTCGTCAACATCTCATCGCCAGGCCAGATTATCGGTATCGACGCGCGCGATCCAAACAAGATTGCCAGGACCATCGAAGTCCCAGCGATTGGACCGCACGGGTTGGATTTCGATGCCGCCACAGGCCGATTGTTATGCGCCTGCGATGCCGCTGTTCTCATTGCCATAGATGCAACGTCTGGACGTCCGCTTGGCGAAGTCGCCCTGAGCGGCCCGCCTGATGTAATTTTCTTGCACCCGCAATCCCGGCGCCTCTACGTGGCCATCGGCAATCCGGGTGTCATCGACGTCATCGACATCGACAAGCTCCGCCGCGAGGAGGTGGTGCCGACGGAACGAGGTGCGCACACGCTAGCCATCGATCGGAAGAGACATAAAATCTATGCGTTTCTTCCTCAGTCACATCGCGCCGCAGTCTTTGCCCAGGCAGGTTGACTGCGCTGTGCCCGATAGGTTGCTTGCCGCTTGCGCTCCTATTCAACTGACACAACGCTTTGGGAAGGCGGCCTTCAATGGGTCCGCTCTTCCACTCGCGAGTTATTCCGCCACTCCGAAGCTCACGCTATCGAACACGGTCACGCTGTCGGCCTTGGTCCAGAGGCCGATCATGCCGGGTTCTTGCAACGTCGCATCCTCGACCTCGAACAGCGCATTGCCATTGTAGAAGACCTTGAAGCGCGTATAGGCGAACTCGATTCGCAATGTGTGCCACTGGCCCGAGGGCACTGGCACCTTGACGCCATAGCCGCCCTTACGGCCGACGATATCGAGTGGGCTGCGTGTGCCGTTGACGGTCTTGTAGAGGACGACGTTGTCCTCCAGCGCATTGGCGCGCACGACATAATAGTTGTTGGCGTCACGCGCGCGCCAGACGATCCCCGCCGCGCGGTCCTCATTGCCCTCGATCGCCTTGAAGCGCACCTCGACGAAGCCGTCGCGGAGGCTCGACGTGTCGAGGAGCGCGAGCGGAAACGTCGCCACACCCGACTGCTTCAGAACGTGTGATCCCGACGGCGCCGTGGCATCTGCCGCGACGGCCCAGCGGGGGGCGCCGGAGCCGGTCATGGTCGCCGTCCAGCCGCTGGGGGTGGCGCCAATCGTGTCGATTGCGAAGCTTGCTGTGTTGGACATCAGTGTTCTCTTTCCGGTTAAGTGTTGGCGTTGCTACGCCTGCAGTCACCGCTCCTCCGGCGGTTTGATGTGCCGGAACATCCAGAGCAGCGCGAAGTCATAGAATATCTTTAGGACGCCGCAGATGATCAGCGGCCAGGCCTCGAAGCCGGCAGAAAACAGCGCGCCAGCAATGACCGGGCTGATAGCAGCCGCGAGGCTGCGCGGGACCACGGTGACGCTGGCAGCGGCGGCGCGCTCGGGCGGCGTCACGACAGCCATGACGTAGGACGAGCGCGTCGGCACGTCCATCTGTGACAGCGCCGCGCGCACCAGCAGCAGCGCAAGGGCCACCTCGAGGCTCGGCGCGACCGCCGCCAGGATCAGGCAGAGGCTCGACGGAATGTGCGTGAACACCATCGTGTTGATAAGGCCGATGCGCCTCGAAAGCCACGCGGCAACGGGGAACGAAAAGGCCGACAGCACCCCAGTCCAGAAAAAGAACAGTCCGGCCGCCGCGAGCGATAGTCCGAACTTGTTGAACAGCCACAGCGCCACTAGCGACTGCACGGCGAAACCGCCCGCGAACGAGTCGATGCTGAACAGCGCGGCCATGCGATAGACGATGCCGCGCGAGGGTCCTAATCCGGCAACCGGTGTCGCCGCTGTTTTCTCGGCATGCGCCGTGATGTCGATGGGAATGCGGGCGTAGAGGAGGCCACCGATAACTCCCAATCCCGCGTAGACGACGAACATGGCCTTGAGTGCGGTCAATTGCGCGAACCCAAGCCGCGCCAGCAGGTCCGGGCACCCCGAGGCGAGCGCACCTATGGCTGCCGCCAGCGAGCCGATCAGGCTGTAGCGGGCAAACATGCGCGTGCGATCAGTGTCCGTGACGGAGCGCGTGAGTATGGCATGTTCCAGCGGCGCGAAGATGCTGACGCTGCCCGAAGACGGGTTGATGGTACCGAGAAAGGCGACAAGCAGGATCAGGCCATAGGTGGTCGATACCGCGAATGCGAGCCCTGTCGCGACCATCAGGCCGGCGGCGGCAATCAACAACGTGCGCTGCTCGATCCTGCTGCCGAAGAGGCCGATGCCGAGCGTCATCAGCGCGGAGCCGAGCAGGGCCAAGGTGGCGACCAGGCCGACCTCGAAAGCGCCGAGGCCCATGACCGTCAACGTCACGGGGAGCAGCACCGCGACAAAGCCGTCGCCGAAATCCCGGCATGCGCGGGCCGCATAGATGAGTTGGGTCGGGCTGGCCGCCGAAGACCGCGGGCGTTCGGCGCTACTGAGTAGTCGTTGCATGCTGCTCATCCTAACGCCGACCGATCCGGTGTCACAACCAGAACGGCTTTGCCGCTTCCTCGCGCACTTCTTTGCGGGAGATACCGATGTCCCGAAACTGATCGTCGTCGAGATCCAGCAAGGCCCGGCGCTGCCGGCTCCGTTCAACCCACATCGGAATGACGCGGATTACGATCCGGGCGGATGCCAGCCAATCGGGCCAAGAGCTCAACCATTCCCGTTGCGGCTGGCATATGCAAACGCGATCTATGTTCTGGTGAAAGCCTTGTGACATCATTCGTCCTTCTCCTGTCGTTGCGTCACGGGGTAAGGCATCGTTCGGAAATCGACATGGCCGAGACTTCCGCGCTATTTATTCGGCTCGGTTGCTGCCGTGGCTGACGACTTGCCCAGGTCGAACGCGCTGACCGGTCCCTTGTTGGCTTTCCAGCCGTAGTGGCCGCCAGCCATGTACTTGGCATCAAAGCCTTGCTGGCGCAGCGCGGTCGCGGTCTGGCAACCAATGTGGAAGCCGTAGACGCAGAAGGTGACGACGGGCTCATCCTTGGACAATTGCCCAATCCATTCCTCGACGCGTTCAGGGTCGCGCCAGACGGCGCCTTCCATGATGTCGGTCGCCTTGGTGATGTAGTGGCGCGGGCGCGCATCGATGACCTGGACCTTGCTGCCAGACTTGAGCATCTCCTCGACCTCCTCGACGCTGACCGACGGCGTGTCGCCGAATTCGGTCTGCACGAGCTTCGGCGGCGGGGCGACTTTCTGCGCATTCATGAAGCGCAGCTCGGTTGCCTTCCAGTCGATGTAGCGCATGAACGCCGCGATGTAGGCCGTGGCCTTGGCACCGAAGTCGGTTGTGTAGGCGTGCTCGTACATGTCCAGTGCGAGGACGGGAATCCCACCCGCGACCGTGTGGCCATCGTCGGTCGCCACGTGATTGATCAGACGGCCATCGCGCGGTACGAAGGTGAGCAGTATCCAGCCGGCGCTTCCGGTCGTTGAGAGCGAGCTGGCGAGGCCTGTGAACTCGTCGCGCCAGCGATTGACCGAACCAAAATCCCGCGTCAGCGCCGCTGCCATCTCGGCTGGCACCGTACGGCCGTCGCCGCCGATCGACGCAAAATACAGCTCATGCAGTAGCATCGAGTTGAGCGCGGTGAACTCGTCCCGCTTCAAGCGATGAATGACCTCGGACGGCGTGGTTCCGCGATCGAGGTAGTCGAGTTGGGCGGTGATGGCATTGAGCCGCCGCACCGTACCACCATAATTGATCTCATAATGACTTTCGATCAGTTGCGGCGAGATGCCGTTGAGCGTCCAGGGACGGACGTAGAGCGGGGCGAGAGGATAGCGCATGGGTTAGCTCCGTCTTTGGGTGCGTTGTCGTATTCGGCTCTGATAGGCGGCCGCATGGCTTGCCCGCAAAGCATCATTTCTCTACCTTGCCCCAGAATCTCTCATGATGCCGGGATCGCCATGCTCCGCCGCCTGCCATCTCTGAATGCGCTGAAGGCCTTCGAGGCCGCCGCCAGGCATGAGAGTTTTACGCGTGCAGCGGAGGAGTTGTCCGTCACCCAAGGGGCGGTCAGCCACCAGGTCAAGGCACTGGAGGCCGAACTCGGGTTCAAGCTTTTCAACCGCGAGCGGCAGCGGCTGGTCATTACCGAGGCCGGGCGCGAATACCTCAATGTGATCCGCGATGCCTTTGACCGGATCGCGCTTGGCACGGCGCGGCTAACGCAGCGGCAGAAATCGGGCGTGCTGACCGTCAGCACGTCGCCTGACTTCGCCGCCAAATGGCTGGTGCACCGCCTCGGCCGGTTCGCCGACATGCACCCCGAGATCGATCTCAGGGTATCGGCTACGATGCATCACGTCGACTTCGCGCGCGAGGACGTCGACATGGCCGTGCGCCACGGCACCGGCAACGCCAACTGGAGCGGCCTCGACGCTGTCCGGCTGTGCACGGAGACACTGTTTCCCGTCGTCAGCCCACATCTGCTGGCCAAGCACGGACGCACGCTCAAGGCAGCAGGCCTCTTGAAGCTTCCGCTGCTCCACCTCGACGACCAGTCAGGGTGGACGCGCTGGCTGGCCGCGGCACACGTCAAATCGGCTGCACCATTGCAGGGCCTTGTGATGAACCGGGCCAGTATGGTGATCGACGCCGCGGTGAACGGCCAAGGCGTCGCGCTATCGCGCACGACGCTGGCCGCCTGGGACTTGATCAATACGCGGCTGGTGGCGCCATTTGCCGAAACGTTGCCGTTGTCGAGCGCCTATTGGATCGTGACCCCACAGACGACGGCCGAACTGCCCAAGATCGCGACGTTCCGGCAGTGGCTGCTGGCCGAGGCTGCCAGTGACAAGCGCCACCTGGGTTCTCTCCGGTTGCCACTTCC
>JANLQP010000157.1:0-5158 GCA_031367895.1 Hyphomicrobiales bacterium | reverse complement strand
GCCGCTTCACGCATTCACCACCTCACGCATTCACCAATTCACGACCCTCCAGAACCCGCTTGCTACGAAAGGCGGAACGGGGCCATCCTGTGCCCGGGCGACGCCAGTCCGCCGCAGACGCGGACATGTGGCCCGATTGCGCCGGCCGTCGGGCGCGGGAGGCAACCCAGTGAGGCAATCATGGCTGAACCCCATTCCCTCGTCATTCGCGGTGGCACCGTCATCGACGGCTCCGGCGGCAAAGCAAAAGAGGCCGACGTCGCGATCGACAACGGCATCATCACCGCGGTCGGGCCGCGGTTGGGCAAAGGCCGCGAGCAAATCGACGCCAAGGGCCAAATCGTGACACCCGGGTTCGTCGACCTGCACACGCACTACGACGCGCAAGTGACCTGGTCGAGCAGGATCGACCCTTCCACCTGGAACGGTGTCACCACGGCGATGATCGGCAACTGCGGCGTCGGCTTCGCGCCCTGCCGGCCCGAGCAGCGCGACATGCTGGTGAAGCTGATGGAGGGCGTCGAGGACATCCCCGAAGTCGTGCTGACCGAGGGCCTGCCCTGGAACTGGCAGACGTTCGAGGACTATCTCGACGCCCTGCAAGCCCGGCCCTACGACCTCGATATCGTGACGCAGGTGCCGCATGCAGCACTGCGCGTCTACGTCATGGGCCAGCGCGGCGCCGACCGCGAGCCCGCGACCGCTGAGGATCGCGCGAAAATGGCGACGCTGGCGGCGGCGGGCGTCAAGGCCGGCGCGCTCGGCTTCTCGACGTCGCGGACGATCAACCACAAGACCAAGGACGGCCGTCACATCCCGACCTTGAAAGCCGACGAAGCAGAACTTGCCGAGATCGCGATGGCGTTGGGCAAAGGCGGTGCCGGCTGGCTACAGGTGATTTCCGACTTCGACGAGCCCGACACGGAGATGGCGCTGCTGCGCCGGCTCGTCGAGAAATCCGGGCGGCCGATGTCGATCACGATTCTGCAGCGCGACACCAAGCCCGAGGAATGGCGCCACATCATGGGCGGCATCACGCAAGCGCAGAAGGCGGGCCTGCCGATGATGGGGCAGGTGTTGACGCGCCCGACCGGCATCATGCTCGGCTTCGAGATCTCGCAGAACCCGTTCATCGGCCGTCCAAGCTGGAGCGCGATCGAGACGCTGCCATTCGCGGAGAAAATGAAGCGGCTCGTTGATCCGGCATTCCGGGCAAAGCTCATCTCGGAGACGATCGACGACGAGGTGTTGAAGCGCCGCGTGACGAAATGGGACCGCATCTTCCCGCTCGGAGATCCACCGGACTACGAGCCGCCGGCGGAGAAGAGCATCGCGGCCGAAGCTGCGCGCCAAGGCCGTCCGCCGGCCGAGGTCGCCTACGACATGCTGCTCGGCAACGGCGGCAAGGCGATCCTCTACCGGCCGCTCAGCAACTACACGTACGGTACGCTCGACACCGTGTACGATATGATGCGCCATCCGCACACGCTGATCGGCCTTGGCGACGGCGGCGCGCATGTGTCGATCCTGTGCGACGCGAGTGCCATCACCTACATGCTGACGCACTGGACGCGCGACCGTCAGCGCGGCGCCAAGCTGCCGCTCGAGTGGGCGATTCGGCGGCTGACCTACGACAACGCACGTGCGATCGGCCTCGATGATCGCGGCCTGATCCGGCCGGGCGCCAAGGCCGACATCAACGTCATCGACTACGACCGGCTGCAGTTGCACGCGCCGCACGTCGTCTACGACCTGCCGGGCAAGGGACGCCGTCTCGTGCAGCGGACGGACGGTTACACAGCGACGCTGGTCAACGGCGTGGTGGTGACGCGCGATGGGATTGCGACGGGCGCGTTGCCCGGGCGCTTGGTGCGCGGGCCGAAGACGGGGCCGAAGTTGGCCGAGGCAGCGGAGTAGGGCTGGAGGCGGAGTGAGCGGGTCATTGCGGTGCGGGCAACCTCGTCGCAGGCTCCCGCGATGTCCGACAATGATGGCGCCAGCGACGCAGATGTCGGACTTCACCGGCGCAGGCGATCGAGCACAACGCCGCGCGACGGGGCCGGTTCACTCCGACCTCCATGCCATGACGTCTCGTATCTTAAGGCGATCGTAACGTTGGACCTGTCATCGACAGTCGGGCCGCCGGTATCGTTTTGCATTTGCGCCAACCGACACCGCTACGCGGAGCCGGCCGGTTGGCGCGGCCAGCAGCGAGGCAGCGGTCAAAGCAAACGCACGAAGGTATCACATGTGCACGGCGCGCTTAGCGACGGCGAGGGCGGCTTCTTTCACTGCCTCGGTCAAGGTCGGATGCGCGTGGCACGTGCGTGCCAGATCTTCCGCGGCGCCGCCGAACTCCATGATCACGGCGGCTTCGGCGATGATCTCGCCGGCGTGCGGGCCGATGATGTGCACGCCGAGCACGCGATCGGTGGCAGCGTCCGCCAGCACCTTGACGAAGCCGTCGGTGGTGCGGTTGACCTTGGCGCGGCCGTTGGCGGTGAACGGGAACTTGCCGACCTTATAGGCGACGCCGGCGGCTTTGAGTTCTTCCTCAGACTTGCCGACGGTCGCGACTTCTGGCGCCGTATAGATGACACCGGGAATAACGTCGGCGTTCACGTGCCCAGCCTGACCGGCAAGGATTTCCGCCACCGCGACGCCCTCGTCCTCGGCTTTGTGCGCGAGCATCGGCCCCGCAATCACGTCGCCGATGGCATAGATGCCGGGCACGTTTGTCTGGAAATGTGCGTCCACCTCGATGCGGCGGCGCTGGTCGAGTTTGACGCCGGCTTCGTCGAGGCCGAGGCCTTCGGTGTAGGGCACCCGGCCAATCGCGACGAGCACGACGTCGGCTTCGATGGTTTCTGCGCCGCCGCCACTCGCCGGTTGCAGGTGGGCAACTGAAGGCGTACTAGAAGTTGCAGGTTCCACCGTGACCGCATGACCGCTGCCAGCCGCCGCGATCTTCGTCACCTTCGACGACAGCTTGAACGTCATGCCCTGTTTTTGCAGAATGCGCTGGAAGCTCTTGGCGACATCGAGGTCCATGCCGGGCAGGATGCGGTCGAGGTACTCGACGACCTGCACCTGCGATCCGAGCCGGCGCCAGACGCTGCCAAGCTCCAGCCCGATGACGCCGGCGCCGACGACCAGCAATCGCTTCGGCACATTGGCAAGCGTCAGCGCGCCGGTCGACGAAACGATCGTCTTCTCGTCGATGGTGATGCCGGGCAGCTGTGCCACGTCGGAGCCGGTTGCGATGACGATCGCTTTTGCCGCCAGGGTCTCGCTGCCGCCCTTGGCGAGCGTGACTTCGACCTTGCCAGCGCTGACGATGCGGCCGAGCCCATGGAACGTGTCGATCTTGTTCTTCTTCAGCAGGAACGCGACGCCTTGCACGTTGCCGTTCACGCCCTCGTCCTTGAAGGCCAGCATCTTCGCCAGATCAAGCTCCGGCTTCACGTTGATACCCATGGCCGCGAAGCCGTGCCCCGCTTCCTCGTAAAGCTCGGAGGCATGCAGCAACGCTTTCGACGGAATGCAGCCGACGTTGAGGCAGGTGCCGCCGTGCGTCGCGCGCTTCTCGACGACAGCAACTTTCATGCCCAATTGCGCGCCGCGGATAGCGCAGACATAGCCGCCGGGGCCGGTGCCGATGACGATCAGGTCGTAGGTCATTCTGTCGTTCTTTGCGCCCTGCTGTTATTACGTATTTGAACGCCACCGCTGCTCAACTGGCGCGGGCGAGAATTGCAGCCTGTTCCTCGGCGATCTCACGCAGGCGATCACAGCCGAAGTCGACTTCCTCGTTGCCATCCTCGCCCCAGTAGATCGAATGCCCATAGCTCTCGACCTTGACACGGCGGAAATTGGCGGGATTGCGTATGTGCTCGAATATATCTCCATCAACGATTATGCCACGTAAGTCCACGATGCCTTCAAAACCGTCGTTCCACGTGATCTTGAGAACGCCATGCACGATGGCCTCGGCTGTTTCAATTCTTAGCATGTCACTCATTCGATCATCTCCGGCAGTCGCTTCGCCAGCACGGCGTCCCAGGCCCGGTTCAATGCATCTTATCGTGTGCAGGCCCATTCTACCACGGCTTGCAGTTTTGCGGGTGGTAAGGATCCTCTGATGACAGTGAGCGTTGCGACGTCGATTTGAGCGCGATACTCGGCGAATGCCGCATGAAAGTGCGGCGGAGGGTGCTCGCGAGCAAAGAACTGGATCTTGATTCCATCGAACCTGGCGACTGTCGGCATGCCCCTACTTCCGCACCGCCGCGAGTACCGTCGCGAGGTTCGTCGCGGTCGCCTGCTGCGCCTGCTCGAAGCGGGCGTCCATGGCTTTGAAGCCGGATTGCACCTCACCCTCGATGCGGCCGAGACGGTTTTCGACCTGCTCGAACCTGGCGCCGTTGTCGGCCTGCATGCGGGCAAGCTCGGCCTTGACGCCGGCAATCTCGCCTTCGAGGTGCAGGTAGTTGGAGCGGAGATCGCGCACGTCTCCCTGCAGGATCTGCACCTGCCGGCCGAGAAAGCGCCAGTCTATGTTGTCATCGGCCATGGCCTTGATCCTTCGCCTCCGCCAGTCACAACCGCCATGATATCACAGCTCCAGGATGAAACGCTGGGGATCCTCCAGGCACTCCTTGACGCGCACCAGGAAGGTTACCGCTTCCTTGCCGTCGACGATGCGGTGATCGTAGCTCATCGCCAGGTACATCATCGGGCGGATGACGATCTGGCCGTTGCGTACGACCGGGCGATCCTCAATGCGGTGCATGCCGAGGATTCCCGACTGCGGCGCGTTGAGGATCGGCGTCGACATCATGGAACCGTAGACGCCGCCGTTGGAGATCGTGAAGGTGCCGCCCTGCATGTCCTCGATGGCAAGTTTGCCGTCACGCGCGCGGCGGCCGAAGTCGGCGATCGTGCTCTCGATCTCGGCAAGGTTCAGGTGGTCGGCCTCGCGCACGACAGGGACGACGAGGCCCTTCTCGGTGCCGACGGCGACGCCGATGTGGTAGTAGTTCTTGTAGACGATGTCGGCGCCGTCGATCTCGGCGTTGACAGCCGGGATCTCCTTCAGCGCGGTCAGGCAGGCCTTCACGAAGAAGCCCATGAACCCGAGCTTCACGCCGTGGCGCTT
>JANLQP010000141.1:0-54204 GCA_031367895.1 Hyphomicrobiales bacterium | reverse complement strand
GCCGAGAGCAGCAAGCCGGCCGCCGAGCCGACGGCGCCGATCAGCGCGGCGAGGCCCACCATCGCCTCGGGTGTCGCCGAGAATGGCCGTGCCGCTGCCGCCGGCATGATCAGGAACGCGATGATCAGCAGGACGCCGACGATTTTCATAGACACCGCGATGGTAAACGCCAGGATCAGCACCAGCGCGGCCTCGGCCCTAGCGGTGTCGAAACCTTCCGCCGCCGCCAGTTCCTCGTGCACCGCGACCGCGATCAGTGTGCGCCAGAGCCCAGCAACGATCGCGAGCACGCCTGCGCCACCGATGAAGATCCAAGCGAGGTCGGCGCGCGTCACGGCCAGGATGTCGCCGAAGAGGTAGCCCATCAGATCGAGCCGCTGTCCCGCAAGCTTGGCGGCCGCAACAAGTCCCCCCGCCAGCGCCGCGTGCGAGAGGATGCCGAGCAGGCTGTCTGCCGGCAGTACCTTCTGGCGGCCGAGCACAACCAGCATGGCGCCGATCGCCAACGCCACGATGATGACGCCGAGCGTCGGATCGATCCCCAGCGCGATGCCGAGTGCGACGCCGAGCAGACCTGCATGCGCGACGGTCGAGCCGAAGTACGACATGCGCCGCCAGACGACGAGGCAGCCGAGCGGCGCCGCAACGACACCGAGTGCCACGCTTGCGATCAGTGCGCGGACGAGAAACGGCTCAAGCATTGGATGTATCGCCCGTCGACGTTGAAGCCGCCGAAGTAGCAGCCGAAGCGGCATCGGCGGGCAGAGGCGCGCCGGCGAGATCATGCGCATGATCGTGCGCGTGCTTGTAGATGGCGAACGCACGCGCCGTTTCCGGACCGAACAGGCGCACGTATTCGGGGTGCTGCGCGACCGTCTCCGGCACGCCGTGGCAGCAGACGTGGCGATTGAGGCAGACGACGCGGTCGCTCTGCGCCATGACGACGTGCAGGTCGTGGCTGATCAGCAGCACGCCCAAGCCCCGCGTCGTGCGGATACGGCCAATCAGGCTGTAGAGCTCGGCCTCACCCACATAGTCGACGCCGCGCACCGGCTCATCGAGCACCAGCAAGTCGGGATCGCGGATCAACGCGCGCGCCAGGATCACGCGCTGTAGCTCACCGCCAGACAGCCCATGCAACTGCTGCCTTGAGACACGCGACGCGCCGACCTCCTCCAACACTTCGGCAATGCGCGCTGGCGTCGCGGCGGCCGCCAGCGTCAGAAACCGTGCGACCGTCATCGGGATCGCCGGATCGCGGTCGAAGCGTTGCGGCGCGTAGCCAACTTTCAGGCCGTCGCGGCGTTGCACTTTTCCGCCGTCCGCGCGTTCCAGGCCTAGGAGCACGCGAACGAGTGTCGTCTTGCCGGCCCCATTCGGGCCGATCACGGTGACGATTTCGCCCGGCCCGATGTCGAGATCGACAGCGTCCAGGATCGGCCGGCTGCCGCGCGTCAGGCTCAGACCCCGCGCCGAGATCAGCGCGTCCGGGCGCGGCGGTGTCGAGATGGCCGCGCCGTGCTGATGAGGCGCGTGGTCGTGGTGGTCGTGAGCGTGATCGTGAGTGTGCGTGTGCACGACGTGGCCATGCCCATCATCATGGGCGTGGCCATCATGCTGGTGCGCAGTTGGTGCTCCCGCTGCCGTCCGTTTCCGAGTGTCCTGCATCAGGCGGCCGCCTCGTGCCGGCAGCGTGCGCAGACACCGATCACCTCCACCAGCGTCCGCGACGGGTTGAAACCCGCCGTCGTGCAGGTTGTGCCGATCTCTCCGAACGCCCGTTCGCCAGCCACCTCGGCCACTGCGCCGCACGTCTCGCAGACGAGCACGATCTGGCGCCGGTCGCTGGCGTGCGCCGCATGGCAGGCAAAGAACGCGTTGCGGCTTTCCAGGCGATGCACCATGCCGGTCTCGACCAGGCTGTCGAGTGCCCGGTAGACCGAGATCGGCGCCAGCCGGCGCGCCTCTTTGCGGGCGAGCCGGTCGAGCACGTCATAGGCGCCGACCGCCGTATGCGAACCGGCCACCTCGGCCAGAACCAGCCGGCGGAGAGGCGTCAACCGCAGACCCTTGGCCTCGAAGGCCGCCTCCGCCCGGTCGAGCATATCCTTGAGGCACGTTCCGTGGTCGTGCGCCGGGTCCGGAAAACCGGGTTTGGCAGTGGCGTGGGGCAATGCGTCCTCCGCGAAATCGCGGTTCGGTCGACCGCGCTGAAGCCTAACTTTGGCGTGTTATATCATAACGGTTGCCCGCAGGGCAAAAACGATCGACATCCCGAATTGCGATGGCTGTTCACCGGATCCAGTTGGCCGTCCGGCCGGATTTCGCCACTTTTCCCGTGTTCTGAGTAGGCATTCGAGTACCCGGAACGCACGGTGCCCCGTTTCGGCAGCGAACCAAGTTCGGCACACGGTAACAACACGTCATGGCTGTTCGACCGGCTTACATCATTGCAGCGCGACGCACGGCCCTCGGTCGCATCGGTGGCATCCACCGCAATCGGCGCGTCGAGGACTTGGCCGTTCCGGTCGCACTCGAGGTGTTGAAGGATGCAGGCGTCAGTCCAGCCCGCGTCGAGCGATTGATTCTTGGCAACACGTCCGCTGGCAACAATCCTGCCCGCCTCGTGGCCCTGGCCGCCGGACTCCCCGAGAGCGTCCCGGCAACGACCATCGACCAGCAGTGCGCGTCCGGCCTGGAAGCCATTCTCAGCGCCATCCGCACGATTGCAATCGGCGAGGCAGAGATCATCCTGGCCGGTGGCGCTGAAGCAGTGTCCTTGGCGCCGTGGCGGATCGCCAAGCCACGCAGTGTGCATCAGACGCCTCGCTTCATCGACATCATCGGCAGGACATCGCCGGAGGACGACGGCGAGGCGGTCGGCATCGAGATTGCGGAAAAACTTGCGCAGCGTTTGAAAGTCTCGCGGCATCAGCAGGACGATTTCGCGCTCAGAACCCATATGAAAGCGGGCCTTGCGCGAGAGGCCAAGCGCTTCCTGAAGGAAATCGTACCGCTGAGGGCCGTGGCCGAGGAAACGCGCGACCAAAGCGCCGTCGAGCCCGATCTTCAGGAGTTGCAGGATCTGCCCGCGCTCGTTGGCAGCGGCACGCTGACAGCCGCCAATACCAGCGCGCCGCATGACGGTGCCGCCCTGGTTCTCGTCGTATCCGAGGCGGTCTGGACCGAACTCGGCAAACCGGCCGCGCTGCGCCTCGTCGCCAGTGCTTCTGTCGGCGTGTCGCCAGCGGAAGCCGGCGAGGCGGCCATCATCGCGATGCGACGTCTAGCGACACGCGCGCAAGGGCTCGATCTGACCACCATCGGCGTTGTCGAAATGAGCGAGATGTCCGCGGTCGAAGCGATCGCCACGCGCAACGCGCTCGGCCTTTCCGATGAAGCCTTGAACCCGGACGGTGGCGCGATTGCCCGCGGTCATCCCCTGGGCGCAGCCAGCGCCGTTTTGGTGGTTCGCCTGTTCACGCGCATGGCACGCTTGCAAGATGCCGATCGACCCAAGCTCGGCGCTGCGGTTCTCGGTGCCACGGGCGGCCTCGGCGCAGCAGCCCTGTTCGAGGGCACGTAGCCTCGGCGCATCGACCGTGCAGTTCCGTCGGCTGGCCGGCAGCCATGGGCTGCATGTCAGCTATGCATTTCAAGAACGTCGCGCCCTGATCCGCGAAAAATGCACAATTAGCCTATCAAATCGGACTCATGACAATTCGCGTCAGACGTGGTCAGCCCGGCCCATGTATACGTTCTATAAGAAACCTGCGATGCGTTGCATCTCATGTAATCCAGGTCGGCGGGGCGAGGAACGAATACTTATGGAAGCCATCCATACCGCAAGCTCAACGCCTGGCGCCCCGCATCTGGCGCGCCGGGGCACGATGGTCGTGCAGGCGCGAGCGCTTCTTGCTGGCCGGCGCGTTCTGATTGCCGATGATAATGCCAATGATGTGAAGTACCTTGCGACGACGCTCGGCATCATCTCCGGCCACGGCTGCGAGATCATCACTGCGCCGTCGCTCAAGAAGACGATCGAAGCCATCCAGCAGCACATCTTTGCGCTGACATTCCTCGACGACCGGATCTCCGGCATCGAGAAATTCGAGCATTCCATGCCTAAGCTCCGTGCCGCTGGCTACCCAGGGCCGGTCATCGTCGTTTCCGGGTTCATCTCTCCGGACCGCCGCCGCAGCCTGTTCGAACTTGGCGCCACCGACGCGATCCACAAGGACGACCTCGAGGGGCTGCGCATTTCCGAGGCGATCGTTCGGGCCATGGGTTCCGGCACGGGCGAACCGGGCCAGCTCTGATCGATCATCATTCCCCGCCCGGAAGATTGCAATCCATCGAATACATCGATGGGTCGGGCCAACGTTGCGTCAAGCCGGCTGCACCTTGCACGACAACCAAGTCGGTGTTCCTGGCCGGGGCAATTTCTCAGCCGGGGAATGGGATCGACGTCTGGCGACGGCTGGCGATTGCCTCGACGTCGGGCGTGTGCTCTGTTCCTTCATCTCCCGGAGGAACCTCATGCCGACTGTCGCCGCTACGACGATGCTCGACCGCGCGGGGCCCAAACGCGCCGACGCTGCTTGGATCGCCGCCAACCGCGCCGCCGCCAATGGCCGCTATCTGATGTACTGCGATCTCAAGCCCGTGATCAATTCCAGCGCCGACCGCGCCAGCGCAACGCTGCGTTGGCTGTCGCGCAGCGAAATCACCGGCCTCGATCTCGACGCCGCCGATGCGTTATTCCTCGGCCTCGACCGGCAGAACGGCGCGCCGCACTTCGCGATCGCGATCACCGAGGAAAAGGCCAAGGGCTTGCCGGGCGCTGCCGCGCTGCTGCGTCCCTCGGTCGATCTGCGCACGCTTGCCATGCAGGGCATGCTCTCGCCCGAGGAGCAGTCTCTGGCCGGCCAGGCGCGCGCGCTGGCGCAATGGCACGAGAACCAGAAGCACTGCGGCAAGTGCGGCGCGGCTGCCCACGCGACGGACGGCGGCTGGCGGCGGAAATGTTCGGGCTGCGGCCTCGACTGGTTCCCACGCACCGACCCCGTGGTGATCATGCTCGTCACCGATGGCGAGCGCTGCATCCTGGCGCACGAGCACCGCTACCAGAACAACATGTACTCGACATTGGCGGGCTTCCTGGAACCAGGAGAGGACATCGAGCACGCTGTGCGCCGCGAGGTACTCGAAGAGACCAACATCACGGTCGGCCGCGTTACATATCATTCGAGCCAGCCTTGGCCGTTTCCGCATTCGCTGATGATGGGCTGTATCGCGCACGCCTTATCGACCGAGATCACGATCGACCCGAACGAGATCGCGAAGGCGCGCTGGTTCACGCGCGAGGAGGCGCTGTCCATGCTCGAACGGCGGCATCCCGAGGGCCTGACCGCGCCGGCCCCGCACGCGATCGCCAACGCGCTCCTGCGCACATTCGTCGAGGGGAACGCGGGGTGAGGGGGAGTCGCGCAAGGTGCGGTTTGCTCGTCGAGCAACCGTCCATCGACCACTTTGTCGCCAAGTCTTTGTGCTTTCACCGACCCATTGTGCTTTCGTCGACCCGCGGCGCAATTTATCGACCTGTCGTTTAGGTGGTTTTAACCACGCTCCGAACACGATAAGAACAACGAGCGGAGTATCGCAATGTCCAATGACAAAGAGCGCCGTTTCAAAATCGATGTGTTCACCCCTGAGACGCTGCCGATGGAGCGCCTCGCGGAGTACATGTTGCAGTTCGCCAAGCTGCTCGGCGAGCCTGAGCGCGTGCATTTCGTCGACGTGGAGGCCGGGAGCGCCGTGCTTCTGGCGCGCGTAGAGGAAATGGCTGCGCCGAGGGTCGAGCGTCGCCTCACGGACGTCTCACGAGGCCAGGGCGACCCAATCGCTCTTAAGGCGCTGCAGTCCCTCGACGACATGCTCGCCAACGACAACGCCATTGGGCACCTGCTCGACGAGCTTGGGGTCGAGATCATCGCCTTCCAGGGCCGTAACCGGCCGAATCCACTGGAGTACGGACCATTCCGAGAGGAAGGGGTGCTCGAAGGCGTCGTGATCAAGGTCGGCGGCAAGGGCGCAAGCGTGCCGATCTGGCTGCAAGACCGAGAGAACGTTTACAAGAACTGCACCGCCCGCCGCCCCCTCGCCCGCAAGCTGGCCAAGCACTACGACGCCGGGCTATTGCGAGTCTCGGGGAGCGGTAGCTGGATGCGGCTCGCGACTGGCGCGTGGCTGATGCGGTCATTCGAAATTAAGGACTTCGAGGTACTCGACGACGCGCCGCTGGCTGATGTGATCAAGCGCCTCCATGGCGTCGAAGGCGCCGAGTGGGACGATGATCCCATCGCTGAACTCGCCCAGTTTCGGACTGGCGAAGGCTTGAACTGATGCTCGTCTTCGACGCCAATTTCCCGATCTATTTCCTCGATCCCAAGATAAAGGGCGGTGTCGGCAGCAACCCACGCATCGATCACCTCGTCGCGACGATCCAGAAAACTGGCGAGCGCATTGTGGTGCCGACACCTGCGTTGAGCGAGTTGTTGGTGAAGGCCGGCGATGCCGGGCCGAAGTACCTTGAGATCGTGGCCCGCTCGAAGTTCTTCCGTGTCGCCGAGTTCGGCGAGCGCGCGGCGGTCGAGGCCGCTGCGCTGACGCGTGAAGCGATCGCGAAAGGGAACAAGCGTGGGGCAACGCCGGAGGCGGACTGGGCTAAGGTGAAGTTCGATCGACAGATCGTCGCAATCGCTCGCGTCGTCGGTGCCAAGGCGATCTATACCAACGACGACCAACTCGCGAAGCATGCGAGGGCCGTCGAGTTTGATGCCATCGGTCTGGACGATCTGCCAGAGCCTCCAGTGGCGCCACAGCTTGAGTTGGGGCTTGATCCTATTGAGCCTGAACAGTCGGGCGAAGATGATTGAGCCAGCCCCACGACGTCTTAGTCGGTAGTCGCGTCAGCGACACGTCCACAGCTGGAAAACGCCTACCCTCTCCAACGCCAACGCCGGACCCCGCCACATGCGCAAACCCATCTCCTTCTACAGCGAAGGTTGCAAGCTCTCCGGCGACCTGTTTTTGCCCGACGGCTTGAAGCCCGACGAGGTGCGCGCCGGCATCGTGCTCTGCCACGGCTACACCGGCGTCAAGGACCTCTACCTACCGGACAACGCGCGCGTGCTGAACGAAGCCGGCTACGTCGTGCTGACGTTCGATTACAAGGGCTGGGGAACGAGCGAAGGACCACGCAGCCGCTTGGCACCCATGAGCCGTGTCGCCGATGTGCAGGCGGCGATGACGTTTCTTGGGATTCAACCCGAGGTCGACGAGGATCGCCTCGGCATCTACGGCACCAGCTACGGCGGCGCGACGGTGGTGTGGACGGCCGCCATCGACACCCGCGTGAAGTGCACGGTCTCCTGCGTCGGCATCGGCCACGGCGCGCGTTGGATGCGCAGCGTGCGGCGGCCCGACGAGTGGCACGACCTGCTCGTCCGCGCCAAGAAGGACCGCGAGCAGCGCGTCGTCTCCGGCAAGTCGGAGTTCGCGGACCGCTCCGAGATACTGCTCCCTGATCGCCAGTCGGCGGATTTGGCGGCGGCTGCCCGCAAGAACAACCCGAATGCGATCAACACGCTGCCGCTCGAGTACATCGACGAGACCCTGCAGTTCCATCCCGAGTGGGTGGTCGATAAAATCGCGCCGCGCCCGATCCTGTTCATCGCCTCCGACGACGACCGGCTGGTGCCGCCCGAGGAATCTGTCTCGCTCTACAACAAGGCGGGCGAGCCGAAGGGCCTCGTCATGCTGAAGGGATACGGCCACTACGAGGTCTACACCGAGCCGGCGTTCTCCGAGGTGATGAACCCGACGCTCGCGTGGTTCGACAAGTATCTGCCGGCGAGCCTCGATCCGGAGCCGGAAAAAGAAACGCTGACGGCGTAACAACGCTTGAGCCGACCTACGAGTGCCAGACATTCCCCAACTCGAGGAGCCCCCATGAAACCCGTCGATCCGCTGAAGGCCAATGCCGAGGTCAAGGCCGTGTTCCAGGACATCCGGGAGACGAGAAAAGTCAAGGAAATCAACAATTTTTGGAAGTATCTCGCGAACGAACCGCGCATGCTGAAACACACCTGGGAAAGCCTGAAGAGCATCATGGGGCCGGGCGCTCTGGATCCGCTGACCAAGGAACTCGTCTACGTTGCGGTCTCGATAACCAACAACTGCGAGTACTGCATGGCCTCCCACACCGCCTCTGCTCGCGCGAACGGCGCCACCGACGCTCAAATCAACGAGCTTTTTGCCGTGGTCGGCCTCGCCAACATGACCAACCGCCTCGCCAATGCCTACAAGGTGCCGGTGGACGAAGCCTACAAGACCTGAGGCTACCCACCGCGATAGGACGCTTGCGCTTTGATTATTTGATGAACTGTGTCCGGACATGCGCCGGCCACCCGGCCGCCATCGCATCGCCTCGGTTGGAGGCTAACTGCCTATGGAGAAACAGTTCCTGGCCAAGGCGACTTGGGACGAACCCCGCCGCACGTGCTATGCTTAATGGGCTGGGTTACGGCTTCCAGCGCGCGGGTGCTGCCGGACGGTTGGCGGCGGTGGTTTCGTAGGGTTGATGTGGGGCGCATGTCGGACAACGAGCAACCGATCGAGTGGTTTCTGGCACGGGACGGCAAGCAGCACGGACCGCTCAGCGATATCGAAATGCGCAAGATCGTCGAACTCGGCCATCTTCGTCCGAACGATTTGATTTGGCGGCAAGGCCTCGTCGAGTGGACGCCAGGCGCTATCGTATTCCCGTCGACAAGCGCGGGCGAAGCCGAAACGGCGGCCGAGACGAAGGTAGAGGCCAAGGCCGAGGCTACTCCCGAACCGAAAGCCGAGCCGCAGCCCCAGCGGCAGCCCCAGGCTCAGCAGTCAGCAGCGCCCGCTCCTACCGCGTCGCCTCAGCCGGCGCAGTCGGCCCAATCGCCGCAGCAGCAACTGCAGCAACAGCAGCCACAACCGCAGTTCCAACCACGCCAGGACCCCCAACGGCAGCAACCGGCACCGTCAAGCCAAGCCGCGCCTGCATCCGGCCCCTCGCTGCAAGCTGCCGTTGCTAACGTCGCCAATCATTTCGAACCTCCCCGCCCGGCCGCTCCAGCGCCCACCGCGCCGGCGCACGAGCAGCGCGGACCACGCGACGTGCGCGCAGCCATCGCCGCGGCGCCATGGGATCGCCCGGTCGCACCACCGCCAAGTGGGCCGCACAGTGGGCCGCAACCGGCGCCGCATTCGCGCATGTTGCAGCAGCAGCAGCCGGGCGCCGCCTCACTGCAAGGCACCCCGCACCCGCAACAGATGCCGCAAGTACAGGCGCCGGGTCCGCAAGCGTCCAGCATGAACCGTCCGCAGCAGCCACATCCGGTCAACGCGCCAGTGCCGATGCCGCCGATGGCGTCAGCGGCGCGGATGGGTGAACCGGCACGGCGACCAAATCCCCTGCCGGTGCCGCCATCGCCGGGCCTCCCGCATCCACCGCGGCCGATGCCGCCACAGGCCGACGCCTACGACCTGGACGAGCCTGAGGTACGTCCGCGCCGCCGCTTCCCGACGAAAACGGCAGCGACTTTCGTCATTCTCAGCGCTCTCGGCGGCGCTGCCTACGCGCTGCACAAGGCCGGCCATTTGCCGATGCCGTTGGCCTCTGTCGTTAGCACTGCAGCCGGCACCACCACCACCGACGGCAAGTCCGTCCCTGTGGTGCGTGCCCCGAAAGTGGAGGTTCGCAAGGAGCCGGCGCTGATCAACCTTGGCAACACGGCTGCCGAGATCGACGAGGCGCTGCAAAAGAGTACGCTCTGGAAGCTCGTCAAGCGCGAGTTCGCGGAGTGGTACGGCGACCGCCTCACCGAAGCCGTCAAGATGCGCGCCGAGCAGAAGGACGAGAAGGACGTTTCCGAGTTCCTGACGAAACAGCTGATCGACCTGCGCCGCCGCAATGCGGATGCTGTGCTGGCTGCCAGCCCCGATCGGCTGTTGCTGGTCGCCAGCTCGTTCGTCGAGAATCTGTCGCGTCTGGCCAAGCACAGCACCGAAGCCTGTTACGGCTACATCTCGCAGGGCGAGAACAGCCCACTGGTGCTCGATCTCATCCGCTCGCCCGAGCACACGTCAAGCCTGCAAGCGCAGTTCAAAGCGATCATCGAAGCCGCCGCAGAGGGCCGCAAAACTCCGAAGTTGCACAAGGCGCCGCAGCGCGAGGACTACGACGTGCTCGCGACGCAACTCGCCAACCGTGGCTGGAGCCCCGCCGATCTGCAGACATTCTCGGACGCGCGGGCGCTGTCCCGCGCGGCGCCGGAGAAGGTCTGCCAGATGGTGCAGGACTGGTTCCTGGCGCAACTCGCCGTCAAGGACGACGATGTCAAGATCCGCCTGCTGGTGGAAGCCTTGAAGCCGGTCGTCTCGGGGTAGGCCGACATTGCTCTCATAGCTCAATCGATGGAAGCGGCGTTTATCGCTGCGTCAAGTGCAGTGACATCAATGACTTCGATGCTGTTCAACATCGATCCCGAACAAAGCCATCGTCGAAGGCTCGTTGCTGATTGTTCCCCTTTGCTTGAACTCAGTCACTGGAACCGATACACGCGCCAGGTGTGGACTGCAAACTCCCGTGCTTTGAGACGACCGACACGGCATCAGCGTCTCTCGCTCCGCCAGCGGGACCACGCTTAGATTTGCCTCATGCTTCAACAGCACGAGAACTTCTGATGTCGTGAACGGACAATTGAGCGCCACTTGGAGCGAGACTTGAAACGCAACCCGAAATCCATGAGTAGCGAAGGTGCAAGCTGGGCCCAGCGCGGCGCGATTGCCATTTCCGCCGGGGATCTCGCGACCGCGCGTCGTTGCTTCAGGTCGGCGGTGAAACGTGACAACCGCAATGCGCGGCTCCGGTTCCAACTGGCACTCATTCATCAAGCACTTGGTGAATTGACGCTGGCAGCCGAGCAGTACACCGTGGCATTGCGCTTCGATGCCACGATGCAGAGCGCTGCGCTGCGCTTGTGTGAGTCGTTCGCCCAAGGCGTCCTCAAGATCAAGCCCGATCTCGACGAGTTGGGTCTGGTCGCGGCTCTGGCGTTCCAATCGATCGATCGCGACCTGCTGTGCGCTGCCGCGATGCATTATCTTGCCTCCACGCATCCGCTTTGCCAGATTTTGGAGCAAGGACGTCGTGACGGCTGGGACAGCATTGCGCGCAATCTGTGTCTCGCGCGCACCCACGACTTTCTCAAGAACCCGCTCTTTCTCGAGTTACTTCGGAAGGGGATTGTCTGCAGTCGCGACATCGAATGCCTGCTCATCGGTATCCGGCGCATCCTTCTCCTCGAGTTGCCACCCGCCCGATTGCAGGATGACGCGCTTTGCCGCTTCATGACGGCGTTGCTTTGCCAACTCTGGAACAATGAGTTCGTCTGGCTCGAGTCCGACGAAGAACGGCGTCAACTCGCGGCCGTCGAAATTGCGCCGGACGAGTTACGTGCGGGAAATGCCGATGCTTGCAGCCGCTTATTTCTCAAGTGCCTATATCGACCTGCGCGCAGCCAAATCGAAGACGTGTCGATTGACCAGCTCGGCGCCATCGTTCCTGCCGTGTTTCAGCAGGCCTTGATCGAACGCATCGCCGAGGAAACGGAGATCCGGGAGCGCGGGGAACGCGTGCCCGTCGTCAGCGAAATGTCGGATGATATTTCGCGGCTGGTCGCTGGCCAATACGACGTCAGTCCCTATCCCCGCTGGACCAGCGTGCCGATTTTTCCAAATTCGGGGTACATCGACCATATCAGGCCGCACTTCAAACATGGACAACTCGCGTTTGCACAGCACCCTTTTGAAGTCCTGATCGCCGGTTGCGGGACGGGCCGGCAAGCCGTGTCGGCGGCACTCGACTATGGTCGAAACGCCCATGTCGTCGGCATCGATATCGCCCGATCAAGTCTCGGTTATGCGTCTCTGATGGCCGAGCGAATGGGCGTCCAGAACGTCACGCTCGCACGCGGCGATCTCAACGCAATTCTCGATTTCGAACCGACATTCATCAAACGCTTTCAAATCGTCGAATGCACTGGCGTGCTGCACCATATGGCCAATCCTTTCGCGGCATGGCAACGGCTCATCACATGCCTGGCACCCGGCGGGATCATGTTGATCGGGCTCTATAGCAGCACGGCGCGGTTGCACCTGCAGACGCTGAAGCGGGAGGCAGACTACCCTGGTGCCGATGTTGATGTGGATGCTTTGCGGGCCTACCGGCACCGCATGTTCAGTCGTAGCGGTCAATGGCAGGGCGAGGGTTTTTTGCGCAGCCGTGACGCGTTCTCGACGAGCGGTTTTCGCGATTTCTTCCTGCATGTCAACGAACACACGACGGATCTGATCGAAATCAAAGCATTTCTCGCCGAAAACGGGCTCGAGTTCCGTGGTTTCGTCGGTCCGCCCATCGAAGCTTTACGGCAGACCAAAACAGACGCGGCAGCTCCAGGCGACTTGGCGGATTGGGCCGAATGGGAGCGGCAGCACCCGTCAGCCTTTACCGGTATGTACCAATTCTGGTGCACGAGAACCTGAACGGCAGTGGAGACCTTGCCCAGTCGATAAATGCCCGCTATCTCCCAGCCCATGCTGCACATCAACGAACTCACGTACCGGATCGAGGGCCGGCTGATCCTGGATGCCGCGACGGCTGCGATCGCCACCGGTCACAAGATCGGCCTCGTCGGGCGCAATGGCACAGGCAAGACCACCCTGCTGCGCCTGATCATCGGCGAGATCGCGCCGGACGGCGGCGGGCTCACCATGTCGAACGGTGCCAAGATTGGCCACGTCGCGCAGGAGGCGCCGGGCGGCGACGAGACGCTGATCGAGTGGGTGCTGGCCGCCGACACCGAGCGCGCGTCCCTTCTGGCCGAAGCCGAGACTGCGACGGACCCGAACCGCATCGCCCTCATCCAGGAGCGCCTCGTCGACATCGACGCGCATGCAGCGCCCTCGCGCGCGGCGCAGATTCTCTCCGGCCTCGGCTTTGACGAAACCGCGCAGAACACGGCCTGCCGCGCTTTCTCAGGCGGCTGGCGCATGCGCGTGGCATTGGCTGCGATCCTGTTCCTCGAACCAGAAATTCTGCTGCTCGACGAGCCGACCAATTACCTCGATCTCGAGGGCACGCTTTGGCTCGAAAGCTATCTCAAGGCCTACCCGCACACCGTGATCATGGTCAGTCACGACCGTGACCTGCTCAACCGCGCGGTCGGCCACATCCTGCATCTGGAACGCGGCAAGCTCACGCTCTACACCGGCGGGTACGACGATTTCGAGGAGGCGCGACGCGAGCAGCAGCGGCTCGAACTGAAACTGAAGAAGAAGCAGGACGAGGCGCGCCGCCACATCGAGGCGTTCATCGCCCGCTTCAAGGCGAAGGCCTCCAAGGCGACGCAGGCGCAAAGCCGCGTCAAGGCGCTGGCGCGCATGCAGCCGATCGCGGCGCAGGTGGACGAGCGGGTGGTGCCGTTCAAGTTTCCCGAGCCGTCGAAGCTGCTCGCGAGCCCGTTGTTGCGGCTGGAGGATGCCGTTGCCGGTTATACAGCCGACGCGCCGATCCTCTCGAACCTCAACCTGCGCATCGACCAGGACGACCGCATCGCGCTGCTCGGCCAGAACGGCAACGGCAAGTCCACCTTCGCCAAGCTGATCTCCGGGCGCTTGCCACCACTGCGCGGCACGGTCTGGGGTCTCGGCAAGCTCACCGTCGGCTATTTCGCGCAACACCAGCTGGACGATCTCAATCCGCAGGCCTCGCCCTACGATCAGGTTGCACGGCTGATGCCGGACGCAACGGAGGCACAAAAGCGCACGCGTCTCGGCACCTGGGGCTTCGGCGCCGACAAGGCCGATACCAAGGCCTCGAACCTCTCGGGCGGCGAGAAAGCGCGCCTGCTGATGGCGATCGCGACGTTCCACGCGCCGCATCTGTTGATCCTCGACGAGCCGACCAACCACTTGGACGTCGACAGCCGCGAGGCGCTGGTACACGCGCTCAACGAGTATCCGGGCGCCGTGATCCTGATCAGCCACGACCGGCATCTGATCGACGCCACGGCAGACCGTCTATGGGTGGTAAAAGGCGGCTCTGTGCGCAACTACGACGGCGACATGGCGAGTTATCGGACGGAACTGCTGTCGGAACGCGGTGCCGGGCGCTCACAGAAGGGTAGTGATACCGCAAAGGCCGATGCGAAGGCGAAGCGCGCCGATCAGCGACGCGACGCGGCCGAGCGGCGCAAGGAACTCGCGCCGCTGAAAAAGGTGATGCAGGCGGCTGAAAAGCGCGTCGAGGGGCTCAACGCCGAGATCGCCAAGCTCGATGTGGCGCTGGCCGATCCGGTGCTCTACGTGAAGGATGCCGCCAAGGCGAAGAAGCTGACGATCGAGCGCGGCCAGCAGGCGAAAGCGCTGTCAGAGGCCGAGACTGCCTGGCTTGCTGCGACCGAAGTCTACGAAAACGCCGAGGCGCTGGCGGCGGAGTGAAGCCGTCAACCCCCACGCTTGCGCCGCAACCCCTCCCAATACGCCAGCCGCTTCCTGATCTCGCGCTCGAAGCCGCGCTCGGGCGGGTCGTAGAACTGCTGGCGGCCGCCCAACTCCTCCGGGAAGTAGTTCTGGCCCGAAAAGCCATCGTCGGCGTCGTGGTCGTAGTTGTAGCCGGCGCCGTAGCCTTGCTCGTCCATCAGCTTCGTCGGCGCATTGAGGATGTGCTTCGGCGGCGCCAGACTGCCGTGCTGCTTGGCTGCGCGCATCGCAGCCTTGTAAGCGACGTAGACGCCGTTCGATTTGGGCGCGGTCGCGAGATAGACCGTCGCCTGCGCCAGCGCCAGTTCGCCCTCCGGGCTCCCGAGGAAATCGTACACGTCCTTCGCTGCCAGCGCCTGCGTCAGCGCCTGCGGGTCGGCGAGGCCGATATCCTCGACCGCCATACGGACCAGACGTCGCGCCAGGAACAAGCGGTCCTCGCCACCGTCGAGCATGCGGGCCAACCAGTAGAGCGCCGCGTCCGGATCCGAGCCACGCACCGACTTGTGCAGCGCCGAGATCAGATTGTAGTGCCCGTCGCGGCTCTTGTCGTAGAGCGGCGCGCGGCGCTGGACGACTTTGGTCAAGGCTTCGCGCGAGAGCGGCGCCTGCCCCGCCGCCACCGACAGGAACACCTCGGCTGACAGGTTGATCGCGGTGCGACCGTCACCGTCGGCCATTCCGATCAGCGTTTCGCGCGCTTCGGGCAGCAGCGGTAGCGGCCGGCCCTCCTCCGC
This sequence comes from Hyphomicrobiales bacterium, assembly GCA_031367895.1. Taxonomy (GTDB): domain Bacteria; phylum Pseudomonadota; class Alphaproteobacteria; order Rhizobiales; family Hyphomicrobiaceae. The sequence continues at coordinate 38,824 of JANLQP010000141.1, read as the reverse complement.
CTCGGCGCGGGCAATCAGTGTCTCCAGTGACGCCTCGTCGTGGCGGTTCAACACAAGGACCGTCGCGCGCGAAAGGAGCGCGGCGTTGAGCTCGAATGACGGGTTCTCCGTGGTGGCGCCGATCAGCGTGATGGTGCCGTCTTCGACCACGGGCAGGAAGCTGTCCTGTTGCGAGCGGTTGAACCGGTGGATCTCGTCGACGAACAGCAGCGTTCCCCTGCCGACGTCACGCCGCGCGCGGGCCTTGTCGAATGCCTTCTTCAAGTCCTGCACGCCGGAAAAGATCGCCGACAGCTGTTCGAACTCGAGCCGCACCTCGTTGGCCAGCAGCCGCGCGATCGTCGTCTTGCCGGTGCCGGGTGGTCCCCACAAGATGAGACTTGGGATCCGGCCGGACTTCAGCATGCGCGTCAGCGTGCCGTCGGCGCCGACGATGTGGTCCTGGCCGACAACATCGGCAAGCTTGGCCGGGCGCAATCGGTCGGCAAGAGGCCGCGGTGCGCCCTTGTCGAGGCCGGCAGCTTCAAAAAGGTTGGTCATAGCGTCATTCTAGGCGACCCGCACGCCCATGGCCAATTGGTGTTAGGCCAATCGTCACCGATGCGCTCAATCCCAGGACATGCCATAAGGGTGCCCGATGTTAATCATGAGATGGCCTTGCGATGGTTCGCTTCTCTCTGACCCTTTTAGTTCTGCTGTTTTCCAGCACGGTGGGCTTTGCCCAGGTCACGACCGGCGGCACTTCGGGCCCGACGGTCACGCCGGGCGCACCGCGTAACCTCCTCGCGGGCGTGCGCACCTGGGGCTACAACATCCAGAAGCCCGACATCGCTGCGATTTCCGCCTCACCCTATGATCTCGTCGTCATCGACTATTCGAAGACCGGCGAGGACGAGGACGCTTTCTCCGTCGAAGAAGTCAAGCGCATGCGCGTCAAACCGGACGGCACCCGGCGGATCGTGCTCGCCTATCTCTCGATCGGCGAAGCCGAGAGCTACCGCTTCTACTGGAACCACGATTGGTCGGAGCCTTTCAAGGTGGTCGACGGCGCCGGAGCAACAGTCGGCAAGCCGAAAGCGATTGGCGTTCCCAGACTGTCCGCTCCGGTTTGGCTCGGGCGCGAGAACGAGGGATGGCCCGGCAACTTCTTGGTCAGATACTGGGAACAGAGCTGGCAGGATCAAATTTTCGGTTCGAGCAACGCGTATCTCGATCGCATCATGGTAGCGGGCTTCGACGGCGTGTTTCTCGATCGCGTCGACGCTTTTACCGGCGTCACTGACGAACGGGCGACCGGCAAGGCCGAGATGCTGCAGTTCGTGACGGCGTTGGCGCGCTATGCCCGCCAGAAGCGGCCGGACTTCGCGATCGTGCCGCAGAACGGCGAGGAGTTGCTGCAAGATCCCGGCTACCTCGCCGCCATCGACGGCATCGCCAAGGAGGATCTGCTCTACGGGCATGCCGAGGAAGGCAAGCCGAACAAGCCGGATTACATCCAGGTGGCCTCGGACCGCCTCTCGTTGGCAGCCCGTGCCAACCTGCCGGTGCTGGTCGTCGAGTACATACTGGTCAAGGAGACTGCGGACAAGCTCGCGACCGAGATTACAGCAAAAGGCTTCATTCCGCACTTCAGCGTCAAGTCCCTCGATCGCCTGGTGCTGCCGGAAGACATCAAATCGGCGGCGGCCCTGGCGACGGCCCCGAGATCCGCCGCGCCCGTATCGGCCAAGCGCGGAGCGCCGCAGCGCAAAAGCAAGAGCAAGCGCTGAGGCGGGACATATCGCAGGGTGCAACGGGCCGTCTGCCCTTCCGCCGTATTGCACCGACACGGCAATCGCCGGCTGCAGCAGGGTGCAGTACGGCTTCGCCTCCTGCACCCACCATTCCCTGCGTCCGCACTTTACTCGGCGGCGACCGCCTTCTTCTTCGATTTTGCCTTGCCCTTGATGTCCTTCGAATAGGCGATCGACACTGGAGCGTCGGCCTCGAATGGGCTGTCGAGCTTCAATTCTTTCGCCCACTTGCGGATCTCGGGGAACACTTCCGTGCCAAGCAGGCGGATGCAGTTCTTCGAGGCCTCATGCGAAACCTTGCCATCCTGCGCCCAGATCGAAAGAATGCCGGGGCGTGTTTCCTCCAGCAGGTGGCGGAGCCGTGGCAGCACCTGCTTCGGCGTGCCGGCCATGATCATGCCGGACTGGAGCTGCTCCTCGAATGTCATGGCGCCGCGCGGGTTCTTCGACCGTCCGACCGCGAACTCGACGAACTGGCGCCGCCCGCTCGGTGAGAAATAGCCGGCCGGGTTCGCCCACACCGGATGCGCGAGGCCGGTGAACTCGCCCTGCATCCAGGTAAATTCACGCGCATTGTCGATCGCCTGTTGCTCGCTCTCCTGCACATGCACGCGCGCGAGATAGCCGCGATTTTCGGGGCCGGGCTTGTAGCCGACCTTCTCGGCCGTATCGTCATAAAGTTCCCAGATCTTCTTCGTGTCGGCGATCGACGTGTTGAGCGCGATGTAGGGATAGCGCTGTTCGGCCGCCCAGATCACGGTTTCTTTCGAGATCACGCCTGGGATCCACACGCGGGGATATGGCTTCTGCAGTGGCACGGCCCACGGATTGACGACGCGGTGCTGGTAGTGCGTGCCTTCCCAGCGGAACGGACCTGGCTCCGTCCAGGCCTTGACAATCAGGTCGTGCGCCTCGATGAAACGCTCGCGGTTGTAAGCAGGGTTGACGCCGGCCGAGAGCTGCTCCTGGCCGCCGCCGCGCACGAAGCCCGACACGAGCCGGCCCTTCGAGATCATGTCGATCATCGCCAGCTCTTCAGCCAAGCGGATCGGGTTTTCGGCGAGCGGCAGCGGATTACCGAGCAGCACGATTTTGATCTTCTCGGTCACGGCCGCCAGGATCGAGGCGCAAACGTTCGTCTTTGCCTGCATGCAGAACGGCGCGTTGTGGTGCTCGTTCAGCATGATGCCGTCGATGCCGACCGCCTCGCACAGCTTGTACTGCTCGATGTACTCGTTGTAGAGGCGGCTGCCCTGCACGGGATCGAAGTGCTTGTTCGAGAAGGTCAGCGCTGTCGCGCCGTACTTCAAGCCTTCCTTGGCGTCGTAGGTCGACATCGGCTGCTCGGTGAAGTACATCAAATGCATGGGGGTCTCCCGATCGCAGATTGGTGGTTTAATTCGCGTTGACGAATACATTGACGAGCTTGGCAAGCTCGGCCGGTTTCTCGAGCGCGACCGCGTGGCCCGCGCCTTTGACGATCTCGAGCTTGGCGTTGGGCAGCGCTTTCTTCCACTGGTTGGCGGTTGCCGGCGGCACGATCTTGTCGTGCTCGCCCCACACGACCAAAACCGGTGCCTTCACCGAGGACAGCAGATGCGGCAGCGTCTGGCTGTACATGTACGGCTTCCAGGCGATGCGGAAGCACATCTCGCGGGCGATGTCCCAGGCCTCGAGCTGGTCGGTCGTGACGTCACCGTAGACCTTGGTAAAGCCCTTCTTGTCGTGGAATGCCGCCGTTGGATAGTCCAGGTACGAGATGATCGCCTGATCGAGGATATAGCCCTCGTTCGGCTTGATCCCCATGGGGCCGACGAGCACAACCTTGGGTGCCGACTTCGGCGCCATTGTCGCCATCTCGGCCGCGACCCAGCCGCCGAAACCGAGGCCGATCAGCGTTGCTTCGTCGGCGCCGAGTTCCGCCAGGATGGCCTGGTTCATGACTGCGACATCGCGGACGCTGCGCATCCATTCCGGCCGCTGCGACTTGCCCCAGCCGGCATAGTGCGGAACGATCACATCGTGCGTCGCCGCGAGCGTATCGTAGAACTCGGTGCGATCAGGCGTGCCGAAATCATGATGCAGAACCAGCAGCGGCGCGCCCTTGCCGGCGCGCGCGAGATGGATCTTTGTCCCGGCTATCTCAATCGTCTTGTCGCTCCAATGCGGCGCGGTGGTCATGGTCGGATCCCTCGATATCGTTGCCGGGGTTACGATCTAGCCGCCATTGGAGATTGTCAACCGCTCGCGCTCCGACATCCGCGTATCCCTGATCTGCGTGTTGCAATCACCTGACGCGCTCTTTCACGTCTTGCGCAGTTCTCAGAGCGTTCCACGGGTCGCACCAAATTCATTCATTTTTACGGTTTCGTAACCAGTTTCGCTCAAATCGTAACGGTGTCCGCACGCGGGGCTGCTTTCAGCTCTGGCGTGCAACCCGTCTTGTATCGCGTAAGGGTAGATCGATGACCACCGACACCGTGCTGCGCCCACTCGTGTGGCGCCCCGCAATTGCCGGCCAAAATCCGCGGCAGGCTCCCAGGCGGGCTCCCAGGCTGCAATTGCGAACCGGGACACTATCGCGCAGCCTATATCTTGCCGTGGCGGCGCTGGCGCTGGTGACCGCGGCGAGCGTCGTGCAGGCTCAGCAGTATGGTGCCCCGACGCGCTACGGTGAGCCATATGCCCCGCCGAGTGGCGTCGGTAGCCGGCGCCCGCTCGACGACACGCCGCGCTTCAAGCATTCGCCGCCACCACCGCGCATGGCGCAACCAGGCATCTGGCAGGGTCTCTACATCGGTGGTCACGGCGGCTACGTCACCGGCAGCGCTACGCCGACCAACGGCTACGATACCATTGATTTCACGGGCGGCGTTTTCGGCGTCCACGCTGGCTACAATGCGCAGATGGGCAGCCTCGTGCTCGGCCTCGAAGGCGACGGCACGTGGTCGAATGCGTCGGGCTCGCGCGCCTTCGGCGGGCCGACATTCGTTCAAACTGACATGAACTGGACGAGCACCTTGCGCATGCGGGCAGGCTACGCGGTCAGCAATGTCCTGTTCTATGGCACTGGCGGTTTGGCGTTCGGCAATTTCGACATCGGCGTCGGCACCACGGACGTTGCCTCGTCCATCAGCAAGACTTCGCTCGGCTTTGTGGTCGGTGGTGGCGTTGAAATGAAATTCACCCAGAATTTGAGTGGCCGCGTCGAGGCGCTTTACTACGGCTTCAATGACAAAACTTATGACTTCGCCACCGGCAGTGTGCCTGTGGACTTGAACGCGACGACGGTTCGCGCCGGGCTCACGTATCATTTCAACTGAACGTCAAGTGAATGTCCCGATCGTGAACGCGCGCCTTATCGTGGCGAAGGCGTGCGGTCGGGACAAGCGGCCACAACGGCGGTTATTGCGCCGCTCCCGCCAAGGTGTTAGGCGCAAGTCAAATTTCATTGCCATTTCAGAGCGTTGTACTCATCACGCCGATTTCCACGCTGAAATATCTTGTGATCCATTGCCTCGCTATTGCCCCGTCGCTGCCAAGATATGGGCGCGATTGGGCAGCCATATGGTCCCCATCGAACAACTGCTTCAAGCCGCGCCCCGGTAATGTATCCGGGCTGATGAAGCCCAGTTGAACACTTGGGCGCGGCTCTGAGACAGCGACGGATGAAATCCGGGTTGATGCCAAAAAGTCGGCGTTCACCGTCGCAACTCGTCTGGGACTGACGCGATATCCCGCTTTCGCCGATGTCCCGGCACCGGTGGGTTTGTTTCCGCGAGCTTCGGCGCGCAGCATCGAACCTGCCTTCTGCCGGAAGGATCATTTGGCGCCGCACCGCCACACACCTCCCTCCCCGACGCGGCGTCGGATGGTCCTTCCGGTGGTAGTTTTTCTTGATTGCGCCTTCCGTTGCCCAGTGCCAACCGGCGCGGCCATATCGCGGCCTTTAAGGTTTCCACGACTATCACCGCTGACCGTATCCACGCGCCGGTTGGCAAAACGCGCCGGTTGGCACTGGGCAACCGAAGGCGCCACCCAAAACGCGCCGGTTGGCACTGGGCAACCGAAGGCGCCACCCAAACCCGCGACACCAAAGTGAATGCAGCCTGAATAGGCTATTGATTCACCTTGAAATATATCCCCGCGCAAATGGTCTTCCCGACATTGTCGAATCCCATTTGTGGTGCCATGTGTTGGTCGCGCTCGAACGAGAGCGTGCTCCATTCAAGGACACGTGAAACCATGAAGACGCTTCTCGCCTCTGCGGCTCTGACCTTGGCCCTTGCGGTTCCCGCGTTTGCCCAGGATGCGAAGCCGGTGATCCCGCCGACCGGTGCGCCCACGACTGCTCCCGTTCAGGCTCCGGCCCTCAAGGTCGAGGCTCCGAAGGCAGTTGCTCCGGCAGTTGCTCCGAAAGCCGATGCCAAGGCCCCGGCCGTTGCGCCGAAGGCTGACGCGAAAGCTGCCGCCACTCCGGCGAAGGCCGACGCCAAGGCCGTCGCCAAACTCGTCAACCTGAACACGGCGACCGCGAAGGAACTCGATGCGCTGCCGTCTATCGGCAAGGCCCGCACCAAGGCCATCATCGCCGGCCGTCCGTACAACTCGGTCGACGACCTGATGATCAAGAAGGTCCTGCCGAAGGACTCCTTTGAGGCCATCAAGGGCAAGGTCAGCGTGAAGTAAAAGCTCCTTGTTGGCGCCTTCGGATGCCCACGCGCGCATCCGGCGCGTCGCAATAGCTCCGTACGGACTAGGCCGGCTGTCTCTCACGAGGCGGCCGGCCTTTTCATTTCATTCTCGCGAAACAGCAAACTCGCGTCGCCGTAGGAATAGAACCGGTAGCCGTTGGCAATCGCGTGCGCATACGCCGCCCGCATCGTCTCCGTGCCCGCGAACGCCGAGACCAGCATGAACAGCGTCGAGCGTGGCAGATGGAAGTTGGTCATCAGCACATCGACCGCGCGGAAGCGGTAACCGGGCGTGATGAAAATCGAGGTTTCGCCGCTGAACGGCTGGATCAGGCCATCTTCAGTCGTCGCGCTTTCAAGCAGCCGCAATGCTGTCGTGCCGGCGGCAACGATGCGCCCGCCGCGCGCCCGTACCGCATTCAGCGCTGCAGCTACCTCGGCGGTGATCTCGCCCCATTCGGCGTGCATCACATGGCCGGCGGTATCCTCCGCCTTGACCGGCAAGAATGTTCCCGCACCGACATGCAACGTGAGCGTATGTCGCGTCACACCGCGGGCATCCAGTGCGACCAGCAATTCCGGTGTGAAATGCAGGCTCGCGGTCGGCGCTGCGACGGCGCCGTCCTTCGCCGCGAACAGCGTCTGATAGCTGGCGCGATCTGCCGCGTCCGGCGCGCGTTTCGACGCGATGTAGGGCGGCAGCGGCATCTGGCCGAGTGCCGCAATGGCTTCGTCGAGATACGCGCCATGCAGCGAGAACGCGAGTTCGACTTCGCCCGCGTCATACGTCGCCGCGACGGTCGCGAACAGCTCCCCCGCAAAGCACACGCCACCCTCGGTGCCGAACTGCACGCGGTCACCGATCGCCAATCGTTTCGCCGGCCGCGCGAAGGCGCGCCAGTGGCTTGCATCGACGCGTTTGATCAGGTTGAAGGCCACCTGTGCCGTTTGGCCGTTCCGCGTGCGCGTGCCGTCCAACGCCGCCGGAATGACGCGCGTATCGTTGACGACCAGCGCGTCGCCAGGACTGAGCAGGCCGGGCAAATCGCGGACGCTGCGGTCTTCGAAATGCTGCGCGTGTGAGGGACCCCGCCGCTCACGCTCCCCGGCCGGGGGCTCGCCGCTGGGCCCGTGATTTACAACCAGCATGCGCGCAGTGTCGCGCGGCTCGGCTGGACGCAGCGCGATCAGGTGCTCGGGCAGCTCGAAGTCGAAAAGGTCGGTGCGCATGGGCGCTGTCGTGGCCGAGACGGGCGCGCGCGTCAACCTGTGCACCACTCAATACAACAAATACCGCGCGCGTTTCCGCCTGAACTCGGCCACCTCCGCCCCCCACGCCGCGATGATCTTGGCGGCCGGCGTGCCCTTGTCCAGCAAATCCAGCAACCGCCGTGAGCCCGCGATCTTCGCGAACTCGTCCGGGTTCTCGACCACGCCGATCGAGCCGCGCGCCCGCACTTGCGCATCGATGATCGCCAGCACGTGCACCGCCATCTCCACCGGGCGCAACGTCCGCTGATCCGTGACGACGATGCGAATGCCCGCGATCTCGATCCCAGCAAAGCGCGGCTTCGTCGCAACGCTCGCAATCGGCTTCGGCATGAAGCGCGCCGCCTCGAACCGCACACCCGGCAAACCCGCGGCGTTGAGCCCCCGTGCGGCCTCGTCGGCATCGATCGCCGGATGCCCGATCAGCAGGAACGGGCTCGCCGTGCCGCGCCCCTCGCTCGCCGCTGTCTGCTCGAAGAGGCCGGTGCCGGCGTAAACGAGCGCCGTCTCGAAGGTCGGGATGTTCGGGCTGGTCGCCACCCATTCGAGGCCCGTGTCCGGCCAGAGCATTGAGCGCTGCCAACCCGTCAGCGGCACCACCTCGAGATCGAGGTTGGCCAAGCCCCGCAGATGCCCATCACCCTTGATCATGCGCGCCATCTCGCCCGTCGTCATGCCGTGCACCTGCGGGATCGGAAACAGACCGACGAACGACGCAAGACCCGGCTCGCGCTTGAAGCCCGCCACGTACTCGCCGCCAAGCGGGTTCGGCCGGTCGAGCACGGCGAATTTCAAGTTCGCGGCCGCCGCCGCCTGCATCGCGAGGCCCATCGTCGAGATATACGTGTAGTAGCGGACGCCGATATCCTGCATGTCGAACACGAGCACGTCGAGACCGGCCAGCATCTCCGGCGTCGGCTTCGAGGTGGCACCGTACAAGCTGTAGACCGGTAACCCCGTCGCCTTGTCGCGCGTGCTTCGGACCTTGGTGCCGGCCTCGATCGTGCCGCCGAGCCCGTGCTCGGGCGTCAAGATGGCGGTGAGCTTGATGTTCGGCGCCCGCGCCAGCACGTCGATCAGCCGCTCCGCGCCCACCCGACCCGTGTGGTTGGTGATCAACCCGACGCGCTTCCCCGCCAGCGTCGCGAATCCGGACGCGACCAGGGCTTCGGCGCCGGTGGTGACTTTGGCCGGTTTGGCGATCGCGGGAAAATTTGGCTGCTCGGCCATCGCGGACTGGCTCATGCTCGCGAGCAACCAGAAGGCGAGACAGATCAGCCTGATGATGATGCTGCCTCGCATGCTGGTCTACTTACTTCACGTCCGCCGCGACCTTCAGCGATTTGATCTTGTCGGGGTTCTGTACCGGCTCGCCGCGCTTGAGCTTGTCGACGTTGTCCATGCCGTCGATGACCTTGCCCCAGACCGTATATTGCTTGTCGAGAAAGCCGGCGTCGTCGAAGCAGATGAAGAACTGGCTGTTGGCCGAGTTCGGCATCGAGGACCGCGCCATCGAGCAGATGCCGCGCACATGTGGCTCGGCGTTGAACTCGGCTTTCAGGTTCGGGTACTTCGAGCCACCGGTGCCGGTGCCGTGCGGGCAACCGGTCTGTGCCATGAATCCGTCGAGCACGCGGTGAAAAACGATGCCGTCGTAGAAGCCTTCGCGCGCCAGCTTCTTGATGTGCTCGACGTGGCCGGGCGCGAGGTCGGGCCGCAACTCGATGACGACCTTGCCTTGCGTCGTCTCCATGATGAGGGCGTTCTCGGGGTCTTTGATTTTTGCCATTGGTTTTCTCACGAGGGAGTTGGGAATAGGGAGTTGGGAGTAGGTAAGCAGCGGGGAAGCGGGCACCGCCCTACTCCCTATCCGCTACTCCCTACTCCCTCACTTTCATTTCGCGTCACTTTGCAGATAGACCTTCAGCATCTTGTCCGGGGCCGGCGGCGGCTCGCCCTTGGCGATCTGGTCGACGAACTGCATGCCTTCGATCACCTTGCCCCAGGTGGTGTACTGGCCGTTGAGGTGGGGGGCATGCGCGAACGTAATGAAGAACTGGCTGTTGGCGCTGTTCGGGTTGCTGGTGCGCGCCGCGCCGATGGTGCCGCGCTCGAAGGCGGTGGCTGTGAACTCGGACGGCAGGTCGGGCAGCTTGGAGCCGCCGGTGCCGGTGCCGGTCGGGTCGCCGGTCTGGGCCATGAAGCCCGGGATCACGCGGTGGAACAGGTGGCCGTTGTAAAAGCCCTGATTGGTCAATTCCTTGACGCGGGCGACGTGCTTTGGCGCCAGATCCGGGCGAAGCTGGATCAGCACCTTGCCGTTGTTCTTCAGCTCGATCACGAGCGTGTTGTCGGGCGTTGCCTTGGGGGCCTGGGCGGCGGCCGGCGAGACAAGCATTGCAACTGCCAGCGCAAGGCCGGTGAGCAGGGATTTCAGCATCGTCGTCAAGGTCTCCTCAAGTGTCGGAAAACTGAGTGGGCGCAGAGTGATTGGACGGCGTTATGGCCTTTGTGAGGCCCGTGGGCAAGGCAAAGCCGTTCTGCGGCACGCAGCCGGTGGATAGCAGCCATCCCCACCCGATTTTCCCCAAACGTCGCTGCCCCACGCCTTGTTGCGGCCCCCCGAATCGGGCGGAAGCTGATGTATCCATAGCTCGAGGTCCGCGCCACGTGATCGCCGCCATCGTCATCGCCGTCATGGTTGGGCTCACCCTCGCCGCCGCCGTCTGGCTCGCGACGGGCATGGCCGTGGGCCACATCGTCTATGACGCCAAGCCCGACCGGCCCCACCCCTTCGGCTACAAAATGGCTTGGCTCGCAATTCGCACCCGCGACACGCAGCGCGTCATCGACGTGCTGCGCCTCGATCACGTCCAGCCGGCCAACTGGAACAATGGCCTCGGCACCGCCTACAGCCCGACACTCGGCGAGAGTCACATGTTCGTCTCGCCGCCGGTGAACGGCTGGACCTTCGTCGTCGGCAACTGCCTGCCGCAGCCGCTCGGCCGCACCTTCACCGACAAGGCGACGCCGATGCTGATCGACCTCGGCGGACAGTTCATTGAAATTCAATACTACTTCTGCGCCGCCGAGGTGGATTTCCTCGGCTGGGCGCGCGTCATCGACGGCAAAATCATCCGCGCCTTTGCCGTCGGCGACGAGGGCGTGCTGTGGAACCGTGGCAAACCGACCAAGGAAGAGAAGACAACGGGCCTGAAACTCTTCGAACTCCGCGGTGTACGTGGACGCAAGGGCGATGCCGGCGCCGAGATCGTGCTCTACCCGACCGAGGAGCACGTCATGCACCTCGCCGGGAAATGGAGCCTCGACCCGACCCGCATCGACAAGGTCGCGACCGAGCCCGGCATGGGGTACGTCGGCCGCGCGCCGTCGAGTTGGCGCGCCGAGCGGCACCGGAAGGCGGCGTGAGTGGGGGGCGTGAGTGGCGACAGCCCGTAGGGCGCAATAGGCGGTTTGCACGTACCCGCCGTATTGCGCCGCGGCTTGGTGATGACTCTCAAATTCGGGATTCGACGCAAGCGTCGCGGCGCAATACGCCCCGGCCAAGTGCAAAAGCCGGGTCTATTGACGCCCTACGGCCCTCGTTCTCGTTCGCCGAATTGTGCGTCTCGATTGACACGCGCATGCTCGGCCATCGCGCGTTCGAAATCACCGGGTTTAGGCGCGTCGCGATGGTCGCGATGGAACGTCGAAAACGGCCAATCCTCGACCTTCGTGACGTGCCCATGCTTCACCGGATTGGACCAGCAATAGTCGATGTGGTTCAGCAGGTCGCGCTCATCGCGAATGAGGTGCTCCCAGTAGCGGTGCTGCCAGATGCCGCGTTCGCCACGCGCCTCACGAACAGGACTGAGTTGCTCGCCCTTCGGGATCGATCTCGAGAACCGGATCTTGATCCACCGCCAACGGACGGAAAAGTCGGCGTCACCTTCCGGAAGTGTCCAAATGGCATGCATGTGATCGGGCAGGATCACCATTGCGTCGATCTCGAAGGGAAACCGCTGCCTGGTCTCGCGCACGGCGTCGCGAAGACTGTCAATGTGTTCGACCAGCAAGAGGCTATCGCGGTCGAGCAGGTTGACCGTGAAGAAGTAGCAGCCGCCAGGAACGAACACGCGACGATAGTTGGGCATACAGCAGATTATGCTGAGCTTCTGGCGCGGCGCAATACGGCGGCGCGTGCAGGGCCGCCTATTGACCCCCTACGGCCGACTGGATTGCTACGCTCATCAACCCACGCGTCCACGACCGCCTCGGCCTTTCAAATTGCGCAACGTTCAACAACGAAGTCTTCAGCCGGTCGCGTTATCATGCCTGTCTAGGCGAGGCTGTGAAGGAAGCTCCAATTCATGTCGGCATTTTCGTTCGAGCCGGGAGCGGCCAAGCGTATTGCCCGTGCCTACCTCGTGGCGCTGGCGCTGCTGGTGGTTGGCCAACGTTACGTACTCTATCAACCATCGACGACTGAGCTTCCTCCATCAGAGCTCAGTCTTGCCGAAGTCAAGGCACAGCGCTTCGTGCGACCAGACGGGGCAAGCCTCGTGGTCTGGTCCGCCCCGCCGACGACGCGTGCGCAGACAATCCTCTACTTTCACGGCAATGGCGGCTCGCTCGCCGGCCGCGCGCATCGGTTTCGCGCAATTCTCGATAAGGGCTACGGCATCGCCGTCCTCTCCTATCGAGGCTACAGCGGCAGCACCGGCTCACCGACCGAAAAGGACAACGTGGCGGATGCGGTGGCGTACTTCGACCACTTGGTTAAGAGCGGCTTGAAGCCCGAAGACATCGTCGTATTCGGCGAGAGTTTGGGCAGTGGTGTTGCCGTGCAATTGCTGGCCGAGCGGCAAGCAGCCGGCATCGTTCTCGACAGCCCCTATTCGTCGGTCGCCGACGTCGCAGCGGCAAAGTTCTGGTGGATGCCAGTCAGGTACCTGATCTGGGACACCTACGACTCGATGGCCTATATCGGTCGCGTCCACGCACCGCTTCTCATGATCGTCGGTGGCAAGGACACGGTGATCCCGCCACGCTTCGGCACGGCGCTCTTTGCGGCGGCTCCGGAACCAAAGCAACTCGTCCTGCGCGAGGACTATGAGCACACGCCGCCGTTCGATGCCGAAATGTGGCAGCGGTTCGAAGCCTTCATGACAACCGTCAACGCGCGCCAGCTTTCGAGCGTTCGATAACCCGTAGGGCGCAATAGCGTCTTCGCGTATTGCGCCGCGCCACGCGCGGGGCTCGCAAATTGCCAGACCACGCCTCGCCTGCGTTGGCGGGGTCCGGCAATCTGGTTTCGCCAAGCACAGTCGCTGTCGATCCTATTGCGAAGTTGAGGTTCCGGTCTTTTCGGCGATCACGATCGGGCGGAACGCGAGGTGAAATCCAAGTGCCGCCGCGACCTTCATTGCGGTTGCGAGGCTAGGATTTCCGTCTTCCGACAATGCCTTGTAAAGCCCTTCGCGACTAAGCCCGGCATCACGCGCCAATTGGCTCATGTTGCGAGCCTTGGCGACGTCGCCGAGCGCCAACGCCATGAGCGCTGGATCGTTTTCCTCGGCGGCAGCGTTCAGGTAGTCGGCAATCATCGTTTCATCGGTTAGATATGCTGCCGCGTCAAAGCGCCGGAATGAATTTGTATCGTTGCTCATGGGTTCATTCCTTCCATTGGTCAGACCTTCGATTGGTCGGCAATTTTCTTTGCCGCCGATATGTCGGAAGCTTGCGTGGATTTGTCGCCGCCACAAAGCAGGATCACAAGATCCTTGCCTCGTTGCCGGTAATAGGCTCGGTAGCCTGGGCCATAGTTGATCCGCATCTCGGATATGCTGGCGCCAACCGGCTTCACATCGCCAGCGTTACCGAGTGCCAAACGCCGGATACGCACGAGGATTCGCGCCTTGGCCTGACCGTCCCGAAGCGCCGCGAATCAGTCCGTAAAAACGTCGCTTTCGACGATCTCGACCATGGCCGCAAAATACCGGACTTATCGCGATGTGTCAACCACGGTTCACATGTTCGAGTGCCTGCTGCTCGCTGCCCCAATGCGCCATTCGCGCCCGCACTACCCATTCGCCATTCGCTCCTGCACTATCCCGCCATGACCTCTGCATCCACCCACCGCCCCATTCTGATCGCCGGGCCGACGGCCTCGGGCAAGTCCGCGCTGGCGGTGCGGCTGGCGCGTGAGCGGAACGGCGTCGTCATCAATGCCGACAGCATGCAGGTCTATAGCGACCTGCGTGTGCTGACCGCGCGTCCGTCGCCGGAGGAACAGGCCCGGGCGCCGCACGAGCTTTACGGCCACGTGGCCGCGTCTGAGGCCTACTCGGTCGCGCGCTGGATCGCCGACGTGCGCAAGGTGCTGGCGCGGGCGCGGGAACAAGGGCAAACGCCGATCATCGTCGGCGGCACCGGGCTGTATTTCAAGGCGCTGCTTGAGGGCTTGTCGCCCGTCCCGGAGATCCCGGCCGAGATCCGCGTCCATTGGCGGGCGGAGGCCAAGCGTCTCGGCGGACCCCAGTTGCACGCCGAGTTGCGAGCCCGCGATCACGTCATGGCCGCCCGCCTCGCGCCCGGCGATACGCAGCGCATCACGCGCGCGCTCGAGGTGCTGGCGGCGACCGGGCGCTCGCTCGGCGAATGGCAGGCCATTCCGGGCGAGCCGGTGCTCGACGCTGCGTCGACCGAGCGGCTTGTGGTGACGCTGCCGCGCGCCGCGTTGCACGAGCGCTGCGACCGCCGGTTCGACCAGATGCTGAGCCAAGGCGCGCTGGACGAGGTGCGCGGTCTCGGGGCATTGAACCTCGACCCGGCGCTACCAGTCATGGGCGCGCTGGGCGTCCGTCCATTGCTGCGGCATCTGGCCAGCGAAATCGACCTCGCCACGGCCATCCAGGCCGGCAAACTCGAGACTCGCCAGTACGTGAAACGGCAGGAGACCTGGCTGAAGAGAGAAATGATTGCGTGGATGGTCGAAAAATTGAACTATTGTTGCAATTTTTGACGTCAATCCATACATTTAATTGACGGCACAGGACGTGTTATCCATTCTCCGCGGCCATGAACGTCACCCGCACTCGTTGCGGGCCCGCGCGAGGAGACCGCACATGGCACGCACGATGACCGGCGCCGAGATCGTATTGAAGGCCCTCGCCGACCAGGGCGTCGAGCACATTTTCGGCTATCCGGGCGGCGCCGTGCTGCCGATCTACGACGAGATCTTCCAGCAGGAGAAGGTCAAGCACATCCTGGTCCGCCAGGAAGGCGGCGCCGTGCACGCGGCCGAAGGCTATGCCCGCTCCACCGGCAAGGTCGGCGTCGTGCTGGTGACCTCGGGCCCCGGCGCCACCAACGCGGTCACCGGCCTCACCGACGCGCTGATGGACTCGATCCCCGTCGTCGTGCTGACCGGCCAGGTTCCGACGCACCTGATCGGCAACGACGCCTTCCAGGAGTGCGACACGGTCGGCATCACGCGGCCCTGCACCAAGCACAACTGGCTCGTGAAGAACGTCAACGATCTCGCGCGCATCATCCATGAGGCGTTCTACATCGCGAAGAGCGGCCGGCCTGGCCCCGTCGTCGTCGACATCCCAAAGGATGTGCAATTCGCGAGCGGCACCTACACGCCGCCCTCCGGCTCGACGATTGCGCACAAGAGTTACCGCCCGAAGTTGAAGGGCGACCAGCCGGCACTGCAGAAGGCCGTCGAGATCATGGCATCGGCCAAGCGCCCGGTTTTCTACACCGGCGGCGGCGTCATCAATTCCGGTCCGAAGGCGTCCCAACTGCTGCGCGAACTCGTGCGTCTGACCGGCTTTCCGATCACCTCGACCTTGATGGGGCTCGGCGCCTATCCGGCGAACGACAAGCAATGGCTCGGCATGCTCGGCATGCACGGCACCTACGAAGCCAACCTGGCGATGCACGACTGCGACGTGCTGATCAACATCGGTGCCCGCTTCGATGACCGCATCACCGGCCGCATCGACGCGTTCTCGCCGAACTCCGTCAAGATCCACGTCGACATCGATCCGTCGTCGATCAACAAGAACGTGCGCGTACAACTGCCGATCGTCGGCGACTGCGCCTATGTGCTGGAAGACATGCTGCGCCTCTGGAAAGCAAAGACCGGCCAGCCGGACAAGGCAGCCCACAAGACCTGGTGGAAAGAGATCGACGGTTGGCGGGCAAAGAAATGCCTGAAGTACAAGCCCGACGCGAACGTGATCATGCCGCAGTACGCGCTGGAGCGGCTCTATGAGCTGACCAAGGACAAGGATCCTTACATCGCGACTGAGGTCGGTCAGCACCAGATGTGGGCGGCGCAATTCTACAAGTTCGACGAGCCGAACCGCTGGCTGACATCAGGCGGCCTCGGCACCATGGGTTACGGCTTGCCAGCAGCAATTGGCGCGCAGATCGCGCATCCGAAATCGCTCTGCATCGACGTTGCGGGCGACGCTTCGATCCTGATGAACATTCAGGAGATGTCGACGGCGGTGCAGTACAAGCTGCCTGTCAAGGTGTTCATCCTCAACAACCAGTACATGGGCATGGTGCGCCAGTGGCAGCAGCTGCTGCACGGCAACCGCTATTCCGAAAGCTACACGGAATCGCTCCCCGACTTCGTCAAGCTGGCGGACGCCTATGGTGGTGTCGGCTTGCGCTGCGAGCATCCAGCCGACCTCGACGACGCGATCAAGGAGATGCTGGCGGTGAAAGAGAAGCCGGTGATCTTCGATTGCCGCGTGGCGAAACTCGCCAACTGTTACCCGATGATCCCGTCCGGCAAGGCGCACAACGAGATGCTGATGGGCGACAACGTCTCCGACGACGACGTTTCCAAGGCGATCGGCAAGGAAGGCAAGACGCTGGTGTGATGTCATGACAACGGAAAAACCGACATGCCGGTCGTGTTGCGAATTGGACCTTATCGGTTCTTCTTCTACAGTAACGAGCGCGGAGAGCCAGCGCACATCCACGTGCAGCGCGACCGCGCACTAGCCAAGTTCTGGCTCGGCCCCGTCGCGCTTGCCAGCTCGCGAAACTTCGCCGCGCATGAGTTGAATGTCATCCGGCGGCACATCGAAGACAATCTGCTGAAGCTGCAGGAGGCTTGGAATGCCCACATCAATAGTTGACCGAGTGCCACTCGCGATCGAGGTTTCATGCGATGCCGACGAACTCGTTGTCCGGCTGGTCGATGGCCGTCGGCTGGCTGTTCCACTTGAATGGTTTCCGCGGTTAGCCAAGGCAACCCGAGAGCAACTCAAAAACTACGAGTTACTGGGGGATGGCGAGGGCATTCATTGGCCTGATCTGGATGAGGATTTGAGTGTGGCGGGGTTGCTGAGGTGAGCAGGCGCCCCGAATGACCCCAGCCTCCGCCCGCGCCTTCGCGCTCGACTGGATCGAATCGTGGAATGCGCATAACCTTGACCGCATCCTCGACCACTACGCACCCGAGATCGTGTTCCTGTCGCCGGTCGCGCACAAGCGCGTCGGCAATGGCCGTGTTGTCGGGCACGACGCGCTCAGAGCCTACTGGGGCCAGGGCCTCGCCACACAACCCGATCTCGCGTTCGAGCTGATCGACGTGCTCATCGGACATCACTGCCTGACGATCCACTACGCCAATCATCGCGGTCAAACTGCGGCGGAAACATTCGAGTTTCGCGGCGACGGCAAGGTTGTTCGCTCGATCGCTTGTTATGCGGAATGAGCCCGACACCGTAGTTCCACATTCTCCGGTGCCTCGCGCACCGATTAACGGGGCAGCCCCATGCATCTCTACATCGGCAACAAGCTTTATTCGTCGTGGTCGCTCAGGCCCTGGTTCCTGATGACGGCGCTCGGGCTGCCATTCAAGGAGACGGTGATCCCGCTCTACCATCCCGACAGCAAGGCACGCATGCTCGACGTTTCGCCAGCCGGCAAGGTGCCGGTGCTTGTCGACGTGCCGGAGGCGCGCACGGGGGACGGTGATGCGATCGTCTGGGAAACGATGGCGATCGCGGAATACCTGCACGAGCGCTTTCCCGACAAAGGTGTGTGGCCCAAAGACCCGCAGGTGCGCGCACACGCCCGCGCCATCTCCAACGAAATGCATGCGGGTTTCCAGGCGTTGCGCAGCATGTGCCCGATGAATTTGGGCAAGCGGTTCGCGCCGCGCGATCTTACGTCGGACGCGGCCGACAACGTGCGCCGCATCGAAGGCATGTGGTCGGATGCGCGGCGTCGCTTCGGCGGCGACGGGAAGTTTCTCTATGGCGCCTTCTCGGCGGCCGATGCCATGTACGCGCCGATCGTCACGCGCCTCGACACCTATCAGATCCGCGTGGCGCCGGCGACGCGGCGCTACATGGACGATGTGCTGGCACATCCGGCGTTCGTGAAATGGCGCACCGAAGCGTTCGCCGAGCCCTGGACGATCCCGCACTACGAAGAAGGCTGGACCGCCGTCGAGGTGTTCCACAAACCGTGAACCCCCTCCCCCCGCAATCTGCGCTTTTGCGGGGGGAGGGTTAGGGCAAGGGGCAGCCTCTTGCGCCGAGCCCGCATTGAATCGTCCGGCACGAACGCAACGTGAGCGCTTGTCACCGCCCCTCACATCATGCCGGAGGCGTGTCTTCGACAACGCCCCCTCTCCCCATTGAAGTGCATCCAATGGGGAGAGGGGGGAACGCGCGGCTGCTGGTGGGCAGCCGAAGCACAATCAAAAGGTCACCTCCATGTCCGAAAAAGCCACTGGTTCCGCCTATTTCCTCGAAGAGAAAAAAGACCCGATCGCCGCGCACACGCTGTCGATCCTGGTCGACAACGAGCCGGGCGTGCTCTCGCGCATCGCCGGCCTGTTTTCCGGCCGCGGCTATAACATCGAGAGTCTGACGGTTTCCGAGACCGAGCACGAGACGCACCTGTCGCGCTTCACGATCGTCACCAAGGGCACGGCCATGGTGCTCGAGCAGATCAAACACCAGCTCGAGCGTATGGTGCCGGTGCACTCGGTCGTTGATCTCACCGTCATTGGCGATCCCCTGGAACGCGAGCTGGCGCTGGTCAAGGTCGCCGGCAAGGGCGAGAAACGGATCGAGGCCTTGCGGCTCGCCGAAATCTTCCGTGCCAATGTCATCGACGCTTCGACGGATCATTTCGTGTTCGAGATCACCGGACGCACGCCGAAGATCGAACAGTTCATCACCATCATGAAAGATCTGGGGCTTGTCGAGATCTCGCGCACCGGCATCGCTGCGATCGCGCGCGGTGCAACCGGCCTGAAGGGCGGGTAAATGTCGGGCGAGTTGTTCCTCGGTCTCGTCGGCTTCGCGGTGATCACTTGCTTCACGCCAGGGCCGAACAACACGATGTTGCTGGCCTCAGGCTTGAACTTCGGTTGGACGCGCAGCGTTCCACATGTGCTGGGCGTGGCGTTCGGCTTTGCCTTCATGGTGCTGGCCGTCGGGCTCGGTGTTGGGCAGGTGTTCGCGCTGTTTCCGGGCCTCTACAATGTGCTGCGCGTCGCGAGTATCACCTATCTCCTCTGGCTCGCCTGGGGAATCGCAACAGCCGGAACGGTGTCGGAGGAGGCGCCCGGCGCCCGGCCGCTGACGGTGCTCGAGGCGGCGCTCTTCCAGTGGATCAACCCGAAGGCCTGGATCATGGCGCTGGGCGCGACGACGACCTACGTTTCGGCGAGTGCTTTCACGCTGAGCGTCGCCATCATGGCGGTGACGTTCGGTGTCGTCGGTTTTGGTTCGAGCGCCAGCTGGACTATTTTCGGCGCGGGCCTGAAGCGTCTGCTGCAACGCCCGGACCTTGTGCGTTGGCTGAATGTGGCGATGGCGGCGATGCTCGTCGTCTCGCTCTGGCCGGTGGTTGCCGACCTGCTGCGTTGAGCGCTGGCCGAGTGCCCGCCGGCGGCTCAAGACGAAGTCGGCTATTCCAGTCGCTTTCCCCTTGCAGCGTGGCCCCCGAGCCGCTACCCGTTGGGCCTCGATTTCAGCCGAAATCCTCGACTGCAACCCGCGTAAACAAGGGGCAAGCCATGCGCGTTTATTACGACCGTGACGCCGACGTGAACCTGATCAAGGGCAAGAAAGTGGTTATCATCGGCTACGGCAGCCAGGGCCATGCCCATGCGCAGAACCTGCGCGACAGCGGCGTCAAGGACGTGGTGATCGCGCTGCGCAAAGGCTCGCCCTCCGCGAAGAAGGCCGAGGCTGCCAAATTCAAGGTTATGGAAGTGGCGGCCGCCGCCAAGTGGGCCGACGTCATGATGATGCTGACGCCGGACGAATTGCAGGCCGACATCTACCGCGATCACTTGCATGGCAACATGAAGGACGGTGCGGCGTTGCTGTTCGCGCACGGCCTCAACGTACACTTCAATCTGATCGAGCCGCGCGCCGATCTCGACGTCGGCATGATCGCGCCGAAGGGCCCCGGCCACACGGTTCGCTCGGAGTATCAGCGCGGCGGCGGCGTTCCCTGCCTCATCGCCATCCACCAGGACAAGAGTTCCAACGCCCACGATCTTTTCCTCTCGTACGCCTCGGCAATCGGCGGCGGCCGCGCCGGCATCATCGAGACCAACTTCAAGGAAGAGTGCGAGACCGATCTCTTCGGCGAGCAGGTCGTGCTCTGCGGCGGCTTGGTCGAACTCATCCGCGCCGGCTTCGAGACGCTGGTCGAGGCCGGTTACGCGCCTGAAATGGCCTACTTCGAGTGCCTGCACGAAGTGAAGCTGATCGTCGACCTCATCTACGAAGGCGGCATCGCCAACATGAACTATTCGATCTCGAACACCGCCGAGTTCGGCGAGTACGTCTCGGGTCCGCGCATCATCACCGACGAAACCCGCGCCGAGATGAAGCGCGTGCTGGCCGACATCCAGTCCGGCCGCTTCGCCTCCGAATGGATGCGTGAGTGCAAGGCCGGCCAGCCGTCGTTCAAGGCGATCCGCCGCAACAACGACCGCCACCAGATCGAGGAAGTCGGCACCAAGCTGCGCGCCATGATGCCGTGGATCAAGGCCGGCGCCCTGGTCGACAAGGCGAAGAACTGAACAAGGTGACCCTGATGGCGTGCCCCGCCGCTTCAAGGCGGGTCAGATCTTCGAGGTCGCGGCAGGCCAGCTCCATAGCGAGGCAGTTGGACCGGACGGCACGTGCATCACGACGGGTCGGATGTATTGGCCCCGGTGCCGGATGTAGGCCGATGTCACAGGGCGAATAGAGATCGCGTCTGCCCGTTGATCCAGAATCGAACGGAGTCGTTGGATGACAACCATCCTGTCAGAGCAGTCGGTGTTCACCATTGTCGGCGCGCGAGCCGACGGCGAAGACCTATGGCTTCCGTCGATCGAAGCCGAGCGAACGACTGGATGGGCACTGAAGCCCGAAGGGTTCTGCAAGGGGGACGTCTGCGTGCCCGTGCCGCCGCAACGCGCAGGCGAGTTTTTGGACGACGGCGACATCAACGTTGCGGCTCTCTGGCGGCACATGGGGCTGCCGATCGCTCACGATGCGGCGGGTGAGACGTGGGTGCCGGCTACCAGTGCGACCGCGCGGTCGGCGCAACTCCAGGCACTCGACGCACCCGATTTTTCGCTTCCTGATCTCGCCGGCACGGTTCATTCCCTCAAGGCCCTTCGCGGACGGAAGGTGCTGCTCGTTAGTTGGGCGTCATGGTGAGGCTGTAGAACAGATCTGCCCGTGTGGCAGAAACTCTACGCTGAGCTGGCAGGACTGAACTTCACGATCCTCGCTGTCGCCTTCGACGAGCCGGAAGCGGCTCGGCCCTGGATTGAAGCGGCGGCGCCGACCTATCCTTGCCTGA
Organism: Hyphomicrobiales bacterium; assembly: GCA_031367895.1. GTDB lineage: Bacteria > Pseudomonadota > Alphaproteobacteria > Rhizobiales > Hyphomicrobiaceae. The sequence continues at coordinate 17,208 of JANLQP010000141.1, read as the reverse complement.
TCGACCGCGACCACTACGTCGCCAGTCTCTATCATATGGTCAATGTTCCTCAGGCAACCTGGATCGACGAGACAGGACGCATCGTGCGGCCGCCTGAGAATGCGGGCCAGTCGGACTCCTTCCGGGCGATGGATCGCGCGACTGGCCAGATGACGGCAGCGCAGATAGCAGAACGGGCTCGCGTTAAATCGGTTTATGTCGAAGCCATTCGCGATTGGGTGCTCAAAGGGCCGCAGAGCGAGCATGCCTTCGATGCTGCGGCGTCGCGCGCGCACTTGCGGCTGCCGGATGCCGGTGCAGCCGAGGCGCACGCCCATTTCCGCCTGGCGCAGCATCTGAAACTCCAAGGGCGCGATGACGAGGCTGCGCAGCACTTCGCTGAGGCGAGCCGCCTGCACCCCCGATCCTGGACCATCTTTCGGCAGGCTGCACCGAAATCGGAAGGCGGCACGGCTTCCGGGGCGGAATTTTGGGCTCGCGTCGAGGCTCTCGGAGACGACCCGTACCATCTGCCGATTGACATGAAAGGCATCACGCCCCGCTAAATCGCGACTGGCCTTGGCCATCACCGTCAAAGCGGAATGGAGGATTGCACTATGCCACAGCATCATACCCTCGAAGAACTTTCCGAAGCTGACGCGTTTGGCCGCGTAGCGGACATTTACGCGGAGCTGCGCCGACTGAGCGGCGTTCCGGTTGTGGCGCTGATCTTTCGGCACCTTGCCACGCATGATGGGCTGCTCGATCAAATCTGGGCCGCCTTGCGGCCGCTCCTGACCACCGGCGTGCTGCAGGACGCCGCGGCCCGGGTCGTGGACGAGAACATTCCTCCGGATCTGATCCCGCCGATCGATGCCAATGTGCGCTGCGCACTTGGGTTCGACGCGGCGCGCATGACTCCCGTGCTCAACGCCATCGATGCCTATAACCGGGCCAATGCTATCAATCTCCTGATCATGCTGAGCCTGCTGCGAAGGCTCGAGTTGTCGGATAGCACCGTGGAGCCGGTTCCGACCCGAGCTTGGTCTCCGCCCGCGCCGATCGCGGGTCCGCTGTCGCGCATGATGAGCCCCGCCGAGATGCCGAGCCACATCCGCCGCATGGTCAATGATTTCGGTTTTGGCGACCGCACGCGGCTCGATCCGGTGGTGCCCAGCCTGCTGCGGCACCTGTGCGATGCGCCGGGCCTGCTCGCGATCCTGCATGTGGTTCTGACGCCGAAGTTCAAAGATCTCACGCTGACGAATGCCATCGCAAAGCTGACGGCTGCTATGGCGCAGGAGGCAGCACGGCTAGCACCTCATATCGGGCTTTTGCCGCGGCTGGCCGCAATCCCATCAGCGCGTTTGGTTGTCGAGGAATTCACGGGGAGCTGGATACCGCAAATGACGGTGATCGGCTTTGCGCTCAGGCGATCTCTGCTCGACACGCAGAGGCTGGATTAGGGCACGATCGCCTTGCAACCCTTTTCGGGAGTGCAAATGAGCCACTTGCAAAATAGCAGCGGCGCGGCTTCAGGCCGTCAAATTGATCAGCGCCACTGGCACGTGACGCCATCCAGGTGAACTGCATTTGCCCAGGCGTTGTGGACACCGAGGGCTATCGCGACTTCATGGCAAGCCGTAGCCTGGTGCCTTAGGCGCCGCAAATCCGCTGTTCCATGGGTAAGCGTAGTCTCGCGGCTGATGTGATGCCACCGTCGAAGACGTACGCTATGATTGCCGGGCGCGCTGCTCTTAGAGGAAGGGACCACGAGATGAGGATGGGAACTGACATCAATGCCTTGGCACAGCCCGGGCGTCCGGTCTTCGCGCCGGCCTGATGCTCGCGATCGAGCAACGCTTCGGCTACAGCGCATGCTGGGAAAGCGGGCTCTGCGCACGCGCCGGGCGCCCCCTCGCGGGCTGAACCGCAGAAGGCCGGCACCGGCAACGCCCAACTGGACCCCGTAACATGGCGACACTTCGAGAGCGCCTTGCCTTACGACTGAGGCACTTGGGCGGGCAGCTGCCCTTGCTGTCCCTGCTGTCGGGACGATTCGCGGCTCTCAACCTACGGGCCCTCGGCTGCTTCGGCGCTCGCTCCGAACGCGTCCAATGGCTGGGGTTGGTGACACTGTCGTTCGTTCTCATCGCGATTCTCGAGGCGCTGAGGCTACCCGGCGGGATCATGATCGGTGCCATGCTCGCGGCCATTATGGTGGCGACAGCCGATGGCAGCATCCGAATACCGACACGCCCGGTCATCGCTGTGCAGGGCGTGGTCGGCTTCATGATCGCCAGCACCATTCCGCCGACGATCCTGAGCGATCTCGCGCGCGACTGGCCGTTGCTGCTCATCGGGCTTGTGGGTGTCGTCCTGGGGGCGACCGGCATCGGCATTGCGCTCATGCGCGGGGGCTTGCTGCCGGGCGCCACGGGCGTCTGGGGCATGGCCCCCGGTGCCTCGACGCCAATGATCCTGATGGCCGACGAGAACGGCGCCGACGCTCGCCTCGTCGCTGTCATGCACAAGGTGCGCACGCTGATCGTGGTCGCCCTTGCGGCAATCGTCGCGAGCCTCAGTGCGCCTCACGTGGCGGCCTCAGGCGCGGTGGTCAAGGCAGGATGGTTCCCGCCCGTCGCGTGGGGCTGGCTGCTGGTCACCCTTGCCCTGGCGGTCAGCACCGCCTTTTTCGCCAATTGGCTGCGCGTCTTCACCGGCCCTATGCTGGTGACGCTCGGCGTCGCCATCGTCTTGCAGGGTCTCGGCTGGATCAAGATCGAATTGCCGCCCTGGCTGCTCGCTGTCTCCTATGCCATCGTCGGCTGGACTGTCGGACTGGGTTTCACCCGACCGATCGTCTGGTACGCACTGCGCTCCCTGCCGCTGATCGTTGCCTCCTCGGTGGCCCTGATCGTGTATTGCGCGGCCCTCGGGGTGGTGATGGTCGTCGTCGGCGGCATCGACCCACTGACGGCCTATCTGGCGACGAGCCCGGGCGGCGCTGATTCGATCGCCATCATCGCCGCTTCCACGACCGTCGACATGCGCTTTGTCATGGCCATGCAGATCACGCGGCTCGTCGTGGTGATGCTGATCGCGCCGGCCTTTTCGCGCTGGGTGGTGCGCGTCGCGGGCAGCGCGTCGCCGCTCGATCGCGTTGGCCCTGGGGAGGCCGACGACGACAAAGTCGCTGCGCCGCCGCAGCCTCCCGCGCCAGATGGACGGGGACCCTGCCGGTGACAGCAGGGCCTCTGATACCGGCGCCGCATGCGAGCAATTGAATTCGGTTGGCGCGCTTGCCGCCATCACCACCCCATCGGTGGCGACGGCAGTGACGAGGCCAGCACGATCGATCGGCTCAAGCACTTCGCCTCGGTCGTGATGGCAACGATTTGATCACCTTGGCCTGCGCTGTGCCGCGCTGCTCTCACTCAAGGTTGGCAAGGATGCCACCACGATGCCTGCCATATGCCATGACCGGCAAGGTCGTTCTCATCACAGGTCCGTCCTCATCACTGGAGCTGCGCGCGGAATTGGCCGCGGCCGTGCCTCGACCAGGCGCTGGGAAATTTCGGACTTCAGCCCTTGCCCTCGTTCGCCTCGGTACGCAGCTCGGCAAACACTTCCGTCGCCGTGATCAGCGCCTCGCGCACGAGCGGCGCGCCGACGTAGCCAGTGAGATGCAGGATCGCCTCGGCAAGCTCGTCCTCGCTCCAACCTTGATTGCGAGCGAAGCGCAGGTGCAGTTTCAATTCGGGCGTGCGGCCGGTCGCGGTGTCGGAGATGACGCAGATCAGCGTTCTGGTTTTGGTGTCGAGCCCCGGACGGTCCCAGAGTGTGCCGAACACGGCCTCCTGCGTGACCTCTGCGAACTTCTCCATGATCGGATCGGTGTAGACCGCCTTGTCGAGCTTGGCAGCGTAGGCCTCCCCCATCAGCTTGCGGCGGATGGCGCGGCCCTTTGCGCGCAGCGGACTGTCGGCCATTGGTTTCACTCCCTTGGGTTGCGTCGATTTCTGATCGTGTCGATTTCCTTGGCAAGCATCAATCCAAGCGCAAGTTGAGCTCGCGCGCCAGCCTGCCGAAGCGGTCGTGGTCGCGCCGCTGCAGCGCCAGCGTCTCCTCCGGCGTCGTCGACCGCGGCTTCAGCGCAACGCTGGCCAGTGCCTGCTTGACTTCAGGCATGCTGGCGATGCGGCTGATCTCGCCCGCGAGGCGGCGGATGATTGCCTCCGGCGTGCCGGCGGGTGCGAACAGGCCGAACCACCAGACCGCGTCGCATTCCGGATACAGCTCCTGCAGCGTTGGCACGTTCGGAAAATCGGAGTGCCGCTCACGGTCGAGGACAGCGAGCAGGCGCACCTTGCCTGACTTGATGTGCGGCAGCGCGTTGGGATCGAAATAGAGCTGCGTCACACCAGCGAGGAAGTCCGCCAGCGCCTCGCCGCCGCCGCGATAGGCCACCTGCGTGATCTGGATACCGGCCGACTTGGCGAATTGCTCGGAGAAGAGGTGCGAGGCGGTACCCTGTCCGACATTGCCGAAGTTGATCTTGCCGGGGTTGGCCTTGGCGTAGGCCACCAAGTCCGCCACCGTCGTGACAGGCACCGTGGCGTTGACCGTCAACAGTTGCGCGGCCTCGGCGAAGTTGGTGACCGGCGTCAGGTCCTTGAAGGTATCGAACGCGAGCTTCCTGAGATTGGGCAGGATCGAGGCCGTCGAGGACGACATGGCGACAAAGGTGTAGCCGTCAGGCGGTGCCTTGGCGACGAACTCGGCGCCGATCGCGCCCGAGGCACCGCCGCGGTTCTCGATCACGAACTGCTGGCCGAAGGCCTTGCTCAAAGGCTCGATGAATGGCCGGATGGCGTTGTCGACCGAGCCGCCGGGCGCCGCGACAACGACAATGCGCACCGGCTTTGCCGGCCAGACTGGCGATTGCGCCGCGGCGGGCTGCATCAGGCTCAAGCACAGGCAAAGCGTCAGGAGCACGGACGACAGGCGTTGCATGGTTGCTTCCCTCCTCCAAAGTTCATGGATCGATAAAACCGCAAAGGACGCGTCCTGGCCAGTCCCTAACCCACTCGGCGGACGTGACCGGCGACGATCTGCGCGTCGGCGGTGCAGCGAGGCCGATGTCGGATTGGGATTGCACGGGCGATGGGGTGCACGCTGAAGCAACACCTGACCTCACCGACGATCATCTGGTTCCAAAGCAAACCTGGAACACCGACGCGATGCCCCGTGCGCAACGCGCGAAAGGTTGGCGTCGAGCTCCGCAATCGACTGCCCGTCGAGTGATTATCGGCTTGACTGGTCTAGTCGCAGAAATGACGCAGGCCGCCCGATCTCCTCGGGGCGCTTGTCATCGCGGAAATATTCAAAGGTGGCGTGTCGGAGGACGGCGTCGGCGGTCACGTCGCGATAGGTGATTTGTGCGACGAGCTTCGGCAATACCCACTTTACTCCCGTGCGCTGCTCTCGCGTGAGGTGCTGCTTTAGCGGCACGGTCTTGGTTCCAATCGTGCTGAGACCATCGGCCATGGCGCGGGCTTCGGTCATGGTGAAGCCGGAGCCGACGCGTCCTGCATAAACGATCTCGCCCTTCTCATGGAATCCGAGAACGAGCGAGCCGAGGACGCCGGTTGCGGTCTTGGAGGGCACGTAGCCGATAACGACGAATGGATCAGCCATCAAGCATTTCGATTTGGTCCAGTCGCCATTGCGTCCGGAGCGGTAGGGTAGATCGGCTCGCTTGGAGATGATGCCTTCAAGCTTCATCGTGCAGGCGTTCCGCAGAATATCGGCGCCGACGCCGTTCATGTGCTCGCTGAAGCGCAAGTGGTCGAGCGGCAGCTTGACGCGCGCGAGAACAGCCGCCAACGCGGCCTTACGTTCGAGCAACGGCAACTTTGACGTGTCGTCCCCGTTGAGATGGAGAAGGTCGAACACCATCAATTGGATGCGCGCCGCCGATCGCTTCTTCAATTCCAGCTGTAACGTCGAGAAGTTCGATGCGCCGGCGTCATCCAGCACAACGGCTTCACCGTCGATTGCCGCCGATTTCACCGGGAGCGCGGCAAGTTCCTTTGCAACGCTTCCGAAGCGCGGCGTCCAATCGAGCGCGTTGCGCGTGAGCAGACGCACGCGGCCGCATTCGATTAGCGCCTGCACGCGATAGCCGTCGAACTTGATTTCGTGCACCCAGTTGTGACTGTGCGGCGGGGCGGCGATGCCGCGGGCCAGACATGGCGGGGTGAATGCGAGAACCGATGCCATGGATTTGCGAACGCTCATGACATCTTGCCGATCAGCGTTTCGATCGCGTTGCGCAGAGGGCGCGCACCCTTGTCGTAGCCCTTCCAAGCAAGTGATTTGGCAATGAGTGCAGGCACAGTCTTCACCGTGAATCGACTGGGGTCGAGCCCCTTCCTCACTTGCGTCCACGTAAGCGGCATCGACACGGTTGCTCCGGGCCGCGCGCGCGGCGAGAGAGGTGCCACCGCAGTCGCAGTCTCGTCGTTGCGGAGATAGTCTATGAAAATGCGCCCGGTGCGCTTCTTCTTGGACATCGTCGTCACGTAGCGAGACGGAGACGCGTCTGCGATGCGCGCCGCAATTGCCTGCGTGAAGAGCTTTACCTGAGCCCATGGGATCTTGGCGTCGGGCACCAGCGGTGTCACGATGTGCAGCCCCTTGCCGCCGGTCGTCTTACAAAAGGTGACGAGTCCGATGAACTCCAGCAACGTGCGCATCTCGCGTGCAGCGTCGATGACGGTGTCAAAACTCACGTCGGGTGCGGGATCGAGATCGAAGATCAGGCGTCCGGCGACGTGCGGCAGATGTACGGCCGAATTCCACGGGTGAATCTCCAGCACAGAGAATTGCGCCATCGACACGAGCGTCTGCGCATCGTCGATCTGCACATAGGGTTCGCGTTCGCGGTCGACTTTGATCGCGGCAAGGCTTGCCGGTTGGCCGGCCATCGGATGGCGCTGAAAGAACTGCTCGCCGTCTATGCCGTCGGGCGCGCGCACGAATGAGCAAGGCCGGCCATTGATATGTTGGATCATCCACGGCGCAACTGCCATGAAGTACTCGGCGAGGTCCGACTTGGTCACTGGAGGATCGCCCGGCCACAGTATTCGATCCGGATGCGTCAGCTTTGGCATCGTCGCGGTCGTGGCAAGCGGTTGTGCGACGCGCCGCACCGTACTTGCCATGCGAGAGCGTTCCGTCGCCTTGCCGTCCCATATAGCTCCCGGGGCTACGCTCTTGCCGGACGTCATGAACGGGGCAGCGCTCGCGCCTTGGCCCTTTGAAATTTGAGCTATCGTGCGGCCGGAGGCGACAGAACGATCCTCCTTTTGAATCGTGTCTTTCCCGGGGGTCGCATATTTGTCCTTGTGTTTGATGAGCAGCCAGTTGTCGCGCTTCTCGCTGCCGCGTCGCTTCATGCGCACGAGCACGAAACTGCCGCACAATTTTTCGCCGGCGAGAATGAATTTCAATTCACCGTCGCGGAGAGCCTGTGCAGGCGGCGTGCCGGCTTCTGGCGCCCAAAGGCCGCGGTCCCAGATCAGGACCGTGCCGCCGCCGTATTCGTCTTTGGGGATGGTGCCCTCGAAGTCGCCGTATTCGAGCGGGTGATCCTCGACCGCGACCGCGAGACGCTTTTCGCCGGGGTCGAGTGATGGACCGCGCGTGACGGCCCACGATTTGAAGACGTCGTCGAGTTCGAGGCGCAGGTCGTAGTGCAGGCGCGTGGCATCGTGCTTCTGGATGATGAAGCGCAGATGCTTGCTCGGCTTGACCTTATTCGCACCGATGCCGCTTGGCTCGGAGGTTTTCTCGAAGTCCCGTTTCGCCTGATAGTTCGACAGGGGGCGTGTCGGGGTGCGAGCCATGCGTCGTCGCCTTTCTCCCTCAGGACGTTTTGCGCCGCTTCGGCGGTGGCTTGGCGTTTTTCTTCGGTGCAGGTTGCGCTTGAGCCGCTGTCGCGGTTGTGTCGCCACGCCCAGGATGGCCGACGCTGCGCTTCAATGCTTCCATGAGGTCGACAACGTTTGTGCCGGAGGGACGCGCTGCGTCGTCATGAGTGACAATCTTGCTGCCGCGCATCTTCTTTTGCACAAGCTCCTTGAGCGCGTCCTGATAATGATCGCGATAGGCTTCGGGCTTGAAGGGTGACGTCTTCTGTTCGATCAGTTGTACCGCGAGATCGATCAATTCCTTCTGCGGCTTGACCTTCGGCACCTCGGTGAAGAAGTCGGCGGGATCGCGCAACTCATCCGAATAGCGCAGCAATTCCATCACAAGACCTTCGCCCATTGGCGCGATTGCAACAAGCCATTCGCGGCCACCGATGGTCACCTGAGCGAGGCCGACGCGGCCAGTCTGAACAAGCGCATCGCGGATAACGACGTACCCTTCACCCGCGAGCGCGTCGGCAGGTGCGACGAAATACGGCCGTTCGAAAAAGCGATAGTCGATGTCGCGCGAGTCGACGAATTGCACAAGGTCGATCGTTTTTTTGCTCTCGAGCTTGAGGGCTTCGATCTCCTCGGGCTCGAGAATCACGTAGGTGTCAGTGTCCACCTCGTAACCCTTGGCAATGTCGGCGCTGTCGATCTTGCCCACGCCTTGCGCGACTTTCTCATAATGCACGCGCTTGCCAGAAGGTTTGTGGATTTGCCGGAAGCTGAATTCGTTCTTGCTTTCCACGGCATTGTAGACCTCAGCTGCAATCGTCACGAGGCTGAGGCGCAGGTAACCCTTCCAGTATGCGCGATGTCTTTTTGCCATTACGCTACACCTCGCGGGTGGCGTCGAGACAGCACCCGATTTTGGTCATGATAATTGCTCCTGGTTCTCCGAAGACGTGATCGCGGACGGTTATGAACCTCGACTGCCATTGCGTTGGCCGAAGTGAGAAATCGGAAAAATCACTTCGTTGTTCGTTACCATCCCGTCCGATTGACACGCGACCACTTTCACTAGAACGTCCAGCTGCGCAAAAAGTTCCCCTTCGCTGGGACCACAGAATGGGCATGTGAATGTATCGACGCCGATGTCGGTTGCGCCATGCAAGTTGTCGTGCCCGCGGAAAATGTCTGCGCCGCTTCCTGGCATGCGAAACTGATATCCATGCCGATGGTAACCGGCCGGCCCGCACCCTTCCCTGGCGCGACGCTTGGCGAACTGGACCAGAAAGTCCCGGGTGATATGACTGAGGCGCGTCTTACCGATGCCGTCGCGCGGGCGGAACAGGTCGGACGGTTTCGGGCACAATTCGTGCACACTGCTGCTGCGTATTGGTGCGAATTCGTGCAACCGGTGTGTGCAGGCGTGCGCATGTTCTTCCCTTGTCCCATTGCTTCTATGTAAAAAAAACGATGCAGAAACAAGCCTCTAAATTCTCCGTTGCCCCCATGATGGATTGGACGGACCGGCATTGCCGGTTCTTCCATCGCCTGCTCACGCAGCGTGCACTGCTCTACACCGAGATGGTGACGGCCGAGGCGATCCTGCACGGCAAGCGCGACCAGCTGCTGGCGTTCTCGCCTGCAGAACATCCTGTGGCGTTGCAGTTGGGTGGCAGCGATCCGGCGAAACTCGCCGAGGCCGCGCGGATCGGCGAAGGTTACGGCTACGACGAGATCAATCTCAACGTCGGCTGCCCGTCTGACCGCGTGCAGGAGGGCCGCTTCGGCGCCTGCCTGATGGGCGAGCCGCAACTTGTCGCCGATTGCGTCGTTGCCATGCGGAATGCCGTGCGAGTGCCCGTGACCGTCAAGTGCCGCATCGGCATCGACGACCAGGACAGCGAGGCCGATTTCGAGCGCTTCATCGCGACGGTTGCCGCTGCCGGTTGCCGGACATTCATCGTGCACGCGCGCAAAGCATGGCTGAAGGGCTTGTCGCCGAAGGAAAACCGCGAGATCCCGCCGCTCGACTACGCACGCGTCTATCGGCTGAAGGCGGCCCATCCAGAGCTGGAGATCGCGATCAATGGCGGCATCGCGACACTTAGCCATGCTCGGGATCAGCTCACCAGCGTCGACGGCGTCATGCTCGGCCGCGCGGCCTACCAGACTCCGTACATCCTGGCCGAGGTCGATCAACGCGTCTTCGGCAGCACGCGACCGGTGCCGACTCGCGGCGAGGTTCTTGAAGCGCTGATCCCCTACACAGAACGCCATGTCGCACAGGGCCGGCGCCTCAACAACATTGCGCGACACATCCTCGGGCTCTATCACGGCGAGCCGGGGGCGCGGGCGTTCCGGCGGCTGCTCAGCGAGAAGGCCGTGCGGGAAGGTGCCGGCGCCGAGCTTCTGGCCGAGGCCTTGGCGCTGATCAGCAAGCGGGGGCTGCCGGACACCGCCCCAGCCGCTGCCGCAGCGGTGGAGTAAGAATAGGCTTCATGACAGAACTCATCGACTGGCAAACGGCACTGCCGTTTGCGTTGGCCCTCGCTGGCGTCGGATTTTTCTCCGGATTTCTCGCTGGCCTCTTCGGCATCGGCGGCGGCGCGGTTGTCGTGATCGCGCTCTACGAGGCGTTCTCGGCGATTGGTGTCGATCCGGCTGTGCGCATGCACCTGGCGACCGGTACCGCGCTGGCCGTACTGGCGCCGACGACGTTTCGCTCGTTCTCGGCTCATCGCGCGCGCGGCACCGTCGACATGGAGCTGGTGCGCCGCCTGGCACCGGCAATCGTGCTCGGCGTCATCGGTGGTGTCATGATCGCCAGCCGGACCAGCGGCGACTTCCTGAAGTGGGTCTGGATCAGCATGGGCTCGTTTCTCGCGCTGCGGATGGGGCTCGGCCGGGACGACTGGCGGCTCGGCGATGCGATTCCGAAGAGCTGGCTGGTCGAGGTCTACGCGACGTTCGTCGGTTGCATCTCGGCGCTGATGAGCGTTGGCGGCGGCGCCTATATCACGCTGCTGATGACGCTCTACGGCCGCACATTGCATCAGGCGGTCGGCACGTCGTCGGCGTTTGGGCCGCTGATCGCAATTCCGGCGATGATCGGGTTCGCATGGGCTGGTTGGGGGAAGCCGCTGTTGCCCGCAGGATCGCTTGGCTACGTCAGCCTGATCGGCGCCGGGCTGGTGATACCGACAGGCCTCCTCGGTGCACCGATCGGCGCCCGCGTCGCGCACGGTTGGCCGAAGCGCAAGCTCGAGATTGCATTTGCGATATTCATGGGTTGCGTCGTCATGCGACACATTATGAGTTTGGTCCGGTAAAAATGCCTTTTGACTGTGCGCTTCTATCGTCGACTACAGACATGCACACGGTGCCGGGATGACTGCCCAAGCGGGCAGCCATCGCTCGTTGGCGATGATCAAACGCCGATCACTTATTTATGGCACCGTTGATCTGCGCACACGCCCGCGTGAATTCATCGCGCGTCCATGTCATTCCCTGCTGATACCCGGCGGTGCACTGGGCCGGCGTTGGCATCGTGCTCTGCTCACCGTTCTTCGGTGCGCCGACCATCGAAGCGCCATTTGTGGTATTGGGAAAACCTGGCGGGCCGCTGGTATTCGGCTGCACCGGGGATTGCGCAAACACCGTTCCGCTGGAGAGCAGCAGACCGAGGCTAGCAAGCTTCAGGATCTTCATTTGTCTTACTCCATCAGGTGAATCCGCGAGTCCTCGACGAGGCGAAGCAGGCTGTTCCGACGACCAACAGGGCGTTGGCCGGCAGCTCGCGGCAAGCCGGAAATAAGGATTCAACAGCACCGGAATAAGAGTCGGAATCTACTCAGTTGCGCACATTATTTCGCTTGCGACGCCGCCGCTGGCGCAGCCAATAGTTACAGCGATGACCTCACACCTCGAATGCTGCGACCGAGCCACGCAATTCTTGCTCGGCGCGCGCAACCCGCGCCCGCGTCGCCGCAACAGCTTTCATGTCGGACTGCAGCGCCTGCTGACGCTTGCCCAGCATGCGTGCGATTTCGCTTGGCGCTGGCCCGCCGGTGACCGTGCGGCTCCTCAGGTTCTCGGCCGGATCAAGTGCGCGCCGTACCGCGGCTGCACTGATGCCGAGCGCCTTGCCGAAGAGCGCGACGCCCGCCTGATCGAGATCGGTTGTCGTGATCTCAGGCGCCATGCGACCTGCCGCAATTGCCTCACGCACGACGCGGCCGACGATGTTGTGCGCCATGCGAAACGACATGCCCGTCTCGCGGACGATGACGTCGGCAAGCTCGGTTGCGGTGCCATAGCCATCCGCCGCCGCCTTCGCCATGCGTTCGGGCTTCACCGTCATCGTCTCGAGCACGCCGCGCATCACCGCCAGTGTTGCGCGTGTACGGTCGAGCGCTTCGAGCACCGGCACGTTGATCGCCGAGACGCCGTCGTTGACGTCGCTGTAGGACGTGTTCTTCGATGCGGCGAGCACGGTTGTCAATGCCCCGGTCACGACACCGGCGGCAGCCTTGGTGAATTCCAGCGCCTGCGGGTTCTTCTTTTGCGGCATGATACTCGACACACTCGAATAGGCGTCCGCCAGTTCGATGAAGCCGTACTCGGCAGTGTTCCAGCTCTGCAGATCGGCCGCGACCCGCGATAACCCAGTCATCAGCACGGCAAGCGCGGCGGCTGTCTCGTGCACATCGTCACGGCTGGCAACGGCGTCGTAGGCACTCTCGACGAGGCCGGAGAAGCCGAGCCTGCCGGCGACGCTCTCGCGGTCGATCGGAAAGCCGGTCGTGGTCAATGCACCGGCGCCGAGCGGCGACAAGTCCGCATGCGCCAGCGCGCCTGAAAGCCGCTTGAAATCGCGCGCCAGTACGTCTCCGGCGGAGAGCAGATAGTAGCCGAGCGAGATCGGTTGCGCGTGCTGTGTGTGCGTATAGCCGGGCATGACCGTCTCGGCGTAGCGGTCGGCCAGCAGCATGACCACGGCGCGCAGCTGGTTGAGATCGTCGAGCGCGGCGATCAGCCGGTCGCGTAGTGCGAGGCGCCACGACGTGACGTTCAGATCGTTGCGGCTTCGCGCCGTATGCAGACGCCCTCCGACGTCAGGGCCGAGCGCCTTCACAATGTAGCGCTCGACGTAGGAGTAGAGATCTTCCTGGCTGTAATCGATTGACAACAAGCCCGCGCCTTTAGCTTCGAGATCGAGCACGACGGACAGGATGGCCGCAATGTCGGCGCGTTTGACGATGCCCTGTTCGGCGAGCATCAACGCGTGCGCCAAGTGAATGCGCATCTCGGCCAAGAAAACAAACTTGATGCTGTTGGCGACGGCTGGGACGTAATAGGCGTCGACCAATGCCTGCGCCGGCGGTTCCTTCACGCGCTCGCGCAACTGGACGGGGGCGTCGTTGGCCATGGGGCGTCTCCTCAGGCGGCACGATCACGTCCGACGCGCCAAGGCGATAGTTGTCACCCGCCGGCGGGGCGCGGGCAAGCGGTGCTCGCGCATGTGACCGGGGAATGAGGGAACTACGGGCCGATTGGACGTGTCCCGTCACGGCGCTGGCGCGTCAGAATCTTTGGATTTTGATCTATTTGTTCTCTTCCGCATTCGCCAATGCCTCGCCCACCGGCTGGCCATCCTTTGCCCGTCCGAGCCGGATGATCTCCCACTCGAGCGTCACCCCGGACGTGGCCTTCACCCGTGCGCGCACAGTCTCACCCAAGCGCTCGACGTCTTCGCCGCTAGCGCCCTGGTCGTTGATCAGGAAGTTGCAGTGCATGTCTGACACCTTGGCGCCGCCGACGCGATAGCCGCGCATGCCGGCCGCATCGACCAGCTTCCAAGCACTGTTGCCGGGCGGGTTCTTGAAGGTCGAGCCGCCGGTGCGTTCCTTGATCGGCTGATGCTTCTCGCGGTAGTCGGCGACCTCGTTCATCTCTTGCAGAATTGTCGCCGTCTCGGCAGGCGCGCCCTCATACAGCGCTTCGGTAAAGATCCAGTCGTCCGGCACGCCGCAATGGCGATAGGTAAAGCCCATTCCGGCAAGCGAAAGCGTGTGACTGATACCCTGACGGTCCACAGCGCGGGCGCCGATCAGGCAATCCTTCGTTTCGCGGCCGTGTGCGCCGGCGTTCATGCGCAGCGCGCCGCCGATCGAGCCCGGAATACCGCGATAGAACGCCAAACCCGCGATGCCGGCATCTGCCGCCGCACGCGCCACCTTGACGTCCGGAACGGCCGCGCCCACGCGCAGCCGATGTCCAGGCTCGGCCTTGATCTCGCCGAAACCGCGCCCAAGCCGGATCACGACGCCCGGCACGCCGCCATCGCGCACCAGCAGGTTCGAGCCGAGGCCGATCACGAACACCGGCGTCGTGCGTGGGATGTGCTTCAGGACATACGCGAGATCTGCTTCGTCCGCCGGCGTGAACAGGACCTCCGCCGGTCCGCCGACGCGGAACCACGTGATGTCTGCGAGGCTCGCCTGGCCGATCAGCCGCCCGCGCAAATCGGGCAAGCCGGATTTCAGCTCGGCGGCGAGATCTTTGATCGTGGTTCCTGTGCTCATGCCGCGCCCTCGTTGAGCCATTGCGGCAGAGCGTGTGCCCATTCCGTCGAGTTGCCGGCGCCGAAGCAGAGCACCATGTCGCCGGCCTTCGCGAGGCCACGGATTGCCGGCGCCAACTCGCGCTCGCTGGCAACGGCTGTCACCGACTTGTGCCCGGTCTTGATGATGGCATCGACCAGCGTCTTGTGGTTGATGCCGTCGATTGGCGCCTCGCCCGCCGAATAGAGCGGCGTCACGATCACGCTGTCGGCGTCGCGGAAACATTGACTGAACTCGGCGAAGAGATCGCGCACGCGCGTGTAGCGGTGCGGCTCACAAACGGCGATAACGCGGCCTTTCGCGCCGGCCCGTGCGGCTTTCAATACGGCTTCGATCTCGGTCGGGTGGTGCCCGTAGTCGTCGAAAACTTCGACCCCGTTCCACGTTCCCGTCGGCTGGAAGCGGCGCTTGACGCCGGTGAACCGCATCAGCGACTGGCGGATACCGTCGTCGGGGAGCCCGGTTTCGGTACAAACGGCAATCGCCGCCAACGCGTTGAGCGCATTGTGGTGGCCGGCGATCGGCACCCGCCAACCTTCGATCCGGCGCGCGCCACCGCGTACACGCGACCCAAGCGTCGCGTCGAATATCGTAGTGCGCCCGTCCAGACGCACGGACTCGAGGCGCAAGTCGGCGCTCGGATCGGTGCCGTAAGTGAGCAGCCGCCGCCCATCTTTGCGCAACTCCAGCCGCTCGATCATGTCGCGCGCCACCGGGTGGTCGATGCACGTGACGGCAAGCCCGTAGAACGGGATGTTGCGGAAGAACGCCTCGTAGGCCTTGTGCATGGTCTCGACGTTGCCGAAATAGTCGAGATGCTCCGGGTCGATGTTGGTGACGACGCCGATCTGTGTCGGGATCTTGATGAACGTGCCGTCCGACTCGTCGGCCTCAACGACCATCCATGGGCCGGCGCCGAGCCGCGCATTCGAGCCCCAATCGTTGATGATGCCACCTGTGATCACGGTCGGCTCGAGGCCGGTATCCTTCAGCACGTGCGCGATCAGCGACGTGGTCGTCGTCTTGCCGTGCGTGCCGGTGACCGAGATCGACGAATAGAGGCGCATCAGCTCGGCCAGAATTTCCGCGCGGCGGATGATCGGCAGCCCCTTGGCGCGCGCTGCGTCCAGTTCCGGATTGCCGGGCTTCACCGCCGAAGAAATCACGACGTAGCGTGCGCCCTCCAGGTTCTCCGCCCTGTGCCCGACGTGCACGCGGATGCCCTTCGCCTGCAGCCGCTTGACGTTGGCGCTGTCCTTCTGGTCGCTGCCCTGGACGACGAAGCCCTTGGCGCGCAGGATCTCGGCGATCGCGCTCATGCCGATACCACCGATGCCGAGAATGTGGAACGCGCCTTGCTCGCCGGGCATCTGCATGTCGTGGGGTTCCTTTGGGCTTCGATTCCCCGTTGAAGTGCAGTCAACGGGGAGAGGGGCAATCACCTGTACCCAACGCGACGACAAGGTCGGCAAGCCGCTCGACTGCATCCGGACGGCCGAGGCTGCGGGCGGCTGCGGCTGCGTCGGCGAGTGCGCCGGGATCGGCAATACAGTTAAAGATATCCTTACTCAAGCGCTCCGGCGTCGCGTCCTTCTGCTCGAGGCAGACGGCGGCGCCAGCCTCCGCCAGGCGGATGGCGTTGTTCAGCTGATCGTTGTCCACCGCATGCGGCAGCGGCACCAGGATCGCGGGCCGGCCGATGACGGTCAGCTCGGCAACCGACGAGGCGCCGGCGCGGCCGATGACGAGGTGCGAGGCTGCCATGATTTCCGGCAAGTTCATGAAGAACGGTTGAAGCTCGGCCCGCACGCCGCTTTGCGCGTAGGCCGCGCGCGCTGCGTCGATGTCCTCCGGCCGGCATTGCTGTGTCACGACCAGCCGCGCCCGCACCTCCGCCGGCAGCAGCGCTATCGCCGGCGGCATCGCTTCGGAGAAGAACCGCGCACCCTGGCTGCCGCCGAACACCAGCAATCGAAACTCGGACGTGATCGTTGCAGCCGGATAGGGCGTCACCGCCGCCTTGCGCACGATGTCGCGCACCGGGTTGCCGGTGTAGCGCGCCTTCGCCTGCATCGGCCCATCGAGCAGCTTGGTCTTCTCGAATGAGGTCGCAATTGCTGACACGCGCTTTCCGAGCATGCGATTGGCTCGCCCGAGCACGGCGTTCTGCTCGTGCAGCATGGTGGGCACGCCCTTCATGCGGGCAGCGATCAACGGCGGGAACGTCGGGTAGCCGCCGAAACCGACGACGACAGATGGCTTCACGGTTGCCATCACGCCGATAGCGGCCTTGACGCCTCGTGCCAGCGTGAATGCCGTCTTCGCCGCCGACAGCGGATCGCGTCCTCCGAGGGTCGCCGACGGCACCTGATGGATCTTGCGCGCCGGAAAGCCGGTGCCGTAGCGGTCGCCACGCATGTCCGTGATGAGGTCGACGGCGATGCCGCGACGGCCCAATTCCTCGGCAAGCGCGAACGCCGGGAACAAATGCCCGCCGGTGCCGCCTGCCGCCAGCATGACGCTTCCAATCAATCGTGCATCCGCCACGTCAGGCACTCCATTGGAATTCATTCTGCCGGTGCTGCCGGTGCCAAAGGCTCCAACCGTTCGACCCTCGTCCGCAGTTGCGGCTTTTTCACGTAGGCCGTATCCGGCCGCCGCCGCATCAGCCCGAG
>JANLQP010000135.1:0-1622 GCA_031367895.1 Hyphomicrobiales bacterium | reverse complement strand
CAGGGCGCGCATCAGCGTCGACTTGCCGGCGTTCGTATAGCCGACGAGCACCACGCGCGCAAGACTCGTGCGCTCCTGCCGGCGCGCACGCTGGGTCTTACGCTCGGCGTCCATCGCGTCGATTTCCTTCTGCAACTCGGCAATGCGATCACGGATCTTCTGGCGGTCCAGCGCGCTGTGCGCCTCCCCTGCCCCGCGTCCGCCGGTGCCGCTGCGCTGCCGGCCCTGGGGCCCCGCCAGCTTCGCCTGTTCGCGCAACCGCGGTGCCATGTACCCTAGGCGCGCAATCTCCACCTGTGCACGTGCGGCGCGTGAGCGCGCATGCCGGTGGAAGATTTCGAGGATGACCATGGTGCGATCCATGACTTCGCAGCCCACCTCGATCTCGAGGTTTCGTGCCTGGGACGGCGAAATCTCGTGGTCGACGAGCACGATGTCGGCGCGGCGGGTCTCCGGATCAGCCTCGGATTTCGCCGCCTCCTTGGCGCGGGCGGCCCCGCTCTTTGCTGCCGGCCGCGCGTTTCCGGATGCCGCGGACCCGTCCGTTCCTTGTTCCGGTTCGGGTTCGTTTTCCACGAAGCGGCGCATCTCCTGCCGCTTGCCGACGCCCATGTAGGCTGTCGTATCGAAATGGTCGCGTTTCTGCGTGAACGTGCCCACGAGTTCGAATCCCAACGTCTTTGCCAGCTCGCGCAGTTCGTTCACAGAGGAGTTGAACTCGATGTCGCTCACCCCGGTGAGTTGTACTGCGGCGACCACGGCCCGCAGTGATTTCTCCTGGCCATCCGTTCCCATCGGGCGATTGCTTTCTTCAAGGCTCGACCGGTATTTCGCCGGAGCGATCGGACGCTTCACTCCCATTCGATCGTCGCCGGAGGTTTGGAGGATATGTCGTAAGCGACGCGGTTGATGCCGCGTACCTCGTTGATGATGCGCGACGAGACTCTCGCAAGCAATTCGTGCGGCAGCGGTGCCCAGTCTGCGGTCATGAAGTCGCTGGTCTGCACGGCACGCAGCGCGACGACGTATTCGTAGGTGCGTCCGTCGCCCATGACACCGACCGACTTCACCGGCAGAAACACGGCGAAAGCCTGTGCTGTCTTGTCGTACCAACTCGTGCTATCCGCGTCGGTGGCCTTGCGCAGTTCCTCGATAAAAATTGCGTCAGCACGCCGCAACAGATCCGCGTACTCGGCCTAGACTTCGCCGAGGATGCGCACGCCCAGGCCTGGTCCCGGGAACGGGTGGCGAAAGACCATCTCGCGTGGCAACCCGAGGGCCAATCCGAGTTCGCGCACCTCGTCTTTGAAGAGTTCGCGCAACGGCTCGAGTAGTTTCAAGTGCAAGGTATCGGGCAAGCCGCCGACGTTATGATGCGATTTGATCGTGGCCGCCTTCTTGGTCATGCCGCCGGCCGATTCGATTACGTCCGGATAGATCGTGCCCTGAGCCAGCCATTTCGCATTCTTGATTTTGGCGGATTCGCGCTGGAAGACCTCGACGAATTCCTTGCCCATGATCTTGCGCTTGGCCTCCGGGTCGGACACACCGGCGAGCTTGGACATGAACTCGGCGCTGGCGTCGACATGGATGACCTTGACCCCAAGGTGCTTCGCGAACGT
>JANLQP010000073.1:0-9964 GCA_031367895.1 Hyphomicrobiales bacterium | reverse complement strand
ATCAGGGCCGATGAGGCGCGTCTCCAATCGTCTCAATGTGAGTGCGAGCCAAGCAATTGCTAGGACGACGACGATTGCAGATATTTCCATGGCGCTATCTGAGAAACAGAATGCTCTTTTCGTTGTTCGGTCGTGTCAGTGGGGTCAGACCCAAGGGTCTAACCCCACCTCATCAACTCACCTTACGTTGCATACCGCGTGAACGCCGTCGTGGTGGCGCGGGCCTTCCAGTCCGTCACGACGCACACGATCGCCGACTTGCCGCCGGCAATCGCCTTCTTCGCGCGTTCCAGTGCCGGGCGGATATCCTCCGGCTTCTCGACGTACTCGCCGTGGCCGCCGAAGCATTCGGCCAGCTTGTCGTAGCGCGGATAGCCGAGCTCGCGACCGGGCTTGGCCTTTGCCGGATCGTTCTTGTCGGGATCGCCGGTCCAACCGCCATTCTGGCTGATGATCGTGAGCACCGGCAGGTTGTGGCGCATCATGGTGTCGAACTCCATGGCATTCATGCCGAAGGAGCCGTCGCCGTGCAGCACGATCACCTGCTTGTCGGGCTTTGCCGCCTTGGCGCCGAGGCCGAACGGCATGCCGACACCCATCGTGCCGTAGGCGCCGGAATTGATCCGATGACGCGCCGTGAACTGCGGGATCGCCTGGCGCGCGAAGTTCAGCGTTTCCTGGCCGTCGACGCACAGAATGCAATCGCGGTCCATGAAGTCGCGGACTTCCTTGCAGAGCCGCAGCGGATGAATCGGCGAGGAATTGTTCGAGAGCGACTGCTCGGCCTCCGCCGTCTTCTGCACATTGCGGGTGCGCAGCCGCTCGCGCCAGGTCTCGTAGCTGGCTGGCGTCACCTTGCCCTTGATCGCGTCGGTCAATTGCCCGAATGCGATCTTGGCGTCAGCGACGACGCCGACGTCGAGCTTGCGCGGTGCCGACGCGATCTCGAACGGATCGATATCGATACGGACGATCTTGGCGGCAGCATTCCAGCGCGGCGGCGCAGCGTTGCCGATCACGTAGTTCATGCGCGTGCCGATCACGAGGATCAGGTCCGCGTCCTTGAAGGCGGCGCTGCGCGAGGTGAGGTAGCTGTACTTGTGGTCCTCGGGGATGACGCCGCGGCCCTGTGGCGTCGTGTAGAACGGAATGCCGGCGGCTTCGACGAACGCCAGCATTTCCTGGTCGGCCTGCGACCACTGCACGCCCGAGCCCGTGACCAGCACGGGCTGTTTCGCTTTGGCCAGCAATTCCACGATCGCTTTGACGTCGGCCGTATTGGCGGCTGGGCGGGCACGCTTGGCATAATCGAACGGCGCCGGATACTCGATCTTCGATTCATCGACCTCGGCGTAGAGCACGTCGCCTGGCAGGTCGAGATAGGTCGGGCCGGTCTTGCCGGTCATCGCGTGCGTGACGGCGAGATGGATCAGCTCGGGAATGCGGCGGGCGTGATGCACGCGGTCCGCCCACTTGGTGATCGGCTTGAACAGCGCCAGCTGGTCGGTATCCTGGAAGGCGCCGTTGTGCCAGGTCGAGACCGGGGCGGCGCCGCCGAGCGCCACGACCGGCGTGCAGTCGGCCCAGGCATGCGCGATGCCGGTGACCAGGTTCGTGGTCGCGGGTCCCGAGGCCGCCATGCAGAAGCCGGGTTTGTTCAAGAGGCGCGCGTAGGCGAAGCCGGCCATGGCGGCGGCCTGCTCGTGGCGCACGTCGATGCCGCGCATGCCGCTCTTCAGGCAGGCGGATTCGACCGCCAGCATGGGGCCGCCCATGATGTAGAAGAAGTCCTTCACGCCTTCATGTTTCATCGCCTTCGCGACGATGTCTGATCCGATTGCCATAACGTTCCTCTCTGCAGTGTTGAATGTCTTCGCCCGAACTTTGCCGACAGGTGACCTCGTTGGGGGCGAGGTTCGTTGCAGGCGACCAGACGGGAGCGGCCGTCGCACGGGCGGCATCCTATGCTGCATCCGGCGCCGATGGCCAGAGGGATACGCAGTGCAGGCGTCAGTTGGAGAGTTGGCGAGTGCGTGAGGTGCATGAGTGGTACGTCACGAATTCACACATTCACCAACTCACGACTTTATGCTCGATCTCTCTGCAAAACCAATCGATCTCGGCCGCGGCGGCGTCCGGGTGCGTTTCGAGCAGCATGTGCGGGGCGTCGAGCCAGCGTAACTCCGCGCGCGGCTGCACGGCCTTGATCTCACGCGCCAGGCGCGGTCTTATCAGCCGGTCCCAGCGCCCGTGTAAACAGAGGATCGGGCACGCAAGATTACGCAAGCTTGGCAACGCATCGACGGCGAGCGCGGCGATCACGCGCCCCGCCATAACATCAGGTGCCACTTCTTTGATGACTCGGTCGAGCCCGGTTCGCACTTCAGCGCGGGCAGACGCGCCGAGCATCAGCGCCTCGATGATCGGCCGCGGAATTCGGCGATGATCGACGTGAGGCGCTGTGTGGGCAAGCCAGCGCGGCCATGGATTTCGCGCAAACGTCGCCGCCAGCACGAGACCGGCGACGCGCTGCGGCTCCCGCGCCGCGATGTCGATCGCCAATGGACCGGAGAAGGATTCGCCGAGCAGCACGAACGGGCCGGCCGGCAACGTAGCAGTGATGGCTCGTGCCAATTCGTCATAGCGGCTGAGACCCGCCGGCAGGGATACAACTGTCGTCGGCCGCAACAGGCTGAGACAGCCTGCAACCGCGTGCCGAAGCTCGGCGACGCCGTCGATCCCGGGCAGAATGACGACGGGCAAGTGGCCTGGCACGGCGGACGTCTGCGTCATGCTTTCGGTTGCTCCGCAGTCGGAATCACGCCCCGATCGCGTTCGATCTCAGCGATATGCCTATATGGACTTCGCGCACCAATGTTTGCAACATTCCCCGTCATTGGTGAATATCCGCCCCTCTGACAGCCCCAACAGCCCACTGCCCCGCCACGGTCCCCGCCAACTTCGGAGTAAGCCCCATGTCCCGCATCATCACCGTCGGCGCTGCCCAGCTCGGGCCCATCGCCCGGAATGAAACCCGCCCCCAGGTCGTCCAGCGGTTGCTCGAACTGATGCGGCAGGCGAAGTCGATGGGCTGCGAGTTGATCGTCTATCCGGAGCTGGCGCTGACGACGTTCTTCCCGCGCTGGCATTTCGAAGCCCAAGCCGAGATCGACCTCTGGTTCGAGCGCGAGATGCCGTCGAAGGAAACGGCGCCGCTGTTCGACGAGGCCCAGAAGCTCGGCATAGCTTTCAAGATCGGCTACGCGGAGCTGACGCAGGAAGAAGGCAAGACGCGCCATTTCAACACCGCGATCCTTGTCGACAAGGCCGGCAAGGTCGCGCTCAAGTATCGCAAGGTGCATCTCCCCGGCCATGCCGAGCACGAACCCTGGCGCGCCTTCCAGCATCTGGAAAAGCGCTATTTCGAGGTCGGCAATCTGGGGTTCCCTGTCGCCCGCACGCTCGGTGGCATCTTCGGCATGTGCATCTGCAATGACCGCCGCTGGCCGGAGACCTACCGCGTCATGGGCCTGCAGGGCGTCGAGATGATCGTGCTCGGCTACAATACGCCTGAGCATCACCCGGTCGCGCCCGAGCACGATCACCTCGGTTACTTCCACAACACGATCTGCATGCAATCCGGCGCCTATCAGAACGGCACCTGGGTGGTCGGCGTCGCAAAGGCGGGCCTCGAGGAAAACTGCAAGCTGATCGGCGGCTCACAGATCATCGCGCCTTCGGGCGAGACGGTGGCGTCGGCCGTCACCACGGGCGACGAGCTGATCGTGGCGCGCTGCGATCTCGATCTGACGAAGTCCTACAAGGAGACGATCTTCAACTTCGCCAAGCACCGCCGCCCCGAAGCCTACGGCCGCATCACCTCGCAGACGGGCGTCGAGTTGCCGAAGTGATGTAAAATAGATAGCTCGCGGGCCTAGCCTCAACCTCGCACCGAGCACATCGAACGCGACGACAAGGAGTTGCTAAATGGAGCCAAGGGAAGCAGTTGCGTTGGCAAAGAAACATCTTTTGGAACTGTTTTCCGAAGAGAAGATCGACGCTCCATCGTTGGAAGAGGTCTGGCTGGATGAAAGCGCCAACGAATGGTGTGTCACGCTCGGGCTTCGCCAGGCCGATATAGCGTTTCGCGATCCGCTCGGTCTGAAGACGAACATCAAGTACAAGACCGTGAGAATTTCGGATCGCGATGGAAAGCCCGTCTCGATCAAGAACAGGGAGTGGTCCAGTACGGCCGGGGCATAGTCGTGACGCAAATCGCCATCGACACGAATCTGCTCCTTTTGCTTGTGGTCGGACATGTCTCCCGCCCTTTCATCCGGCAACACAAACGGCTGGCGGCGTTCACAGGGCGGGATTTCGATCAGCTGAGCATCGCCGTCATCCAAGCAGATTCGATCGTCACGACACCCAACGTCATGACCGAGGTATCGAATCTCGCAATACAGGGTGTGCTCGAGCCGTACCGGTCACAGATCCTCGAGGTTCTGGTCACGTTTTCTGGCCGGATGATCGAGCTGTATCGACCGACTGCCGATGTCCTTCGGAAGGAGGACTACATTCAGTTCGGATTGACCGACAGCGTTTGGCTCCAAATACTCGATAACGATACCATTCTGATGAGCGACGACCGGCAGCTGTGTCGGGCGGCCGAAGCTCGCGGCTTTGTCGCCTATCATGTCGACGACTTGCGTGGCCCTTCAATGTAACCGGAGCGAGAACATGCCTACCCGCGACATGACGAGTTGGGAGACGGCGATCTGCAAGGTCGTCAGCGACGGCGATACGGAGGAAATTGTCGTCCGCGGGCTTCGCATGAGCGAGCTGATCGGACAAGTCTCGTTCGCCGAGATGATGTTTCTCATGCTGCAGGGCACGCTGCCGACCAAACCGCAGGCGCGCACGCTCGACGCGCTGCTGGTCGCCTCGATCGAGCACGGCATCGCGCCGCCCTCGATGATCGCGCGCTGCTATGCCTCCTACGGCACCTCGATCCAGTCGGCGATCGGCGCCGGCGTCAACGCGTTCGGCGACCGCATGGGCGGGCTCGGCGAGCAGATGGCCGAGATGCTGGAGGCGCGGTTGTCGCCGCATCTCGCGGGCAGCGACGGCGCGCCATCCGATGCGCTGCTGCAACGTGAGGCGGAGGCGCTGGTCGCCGAAAAGATGGCCGCCAAAGCGCGCATTCCCGGCTACGGCATTCCGCTGCACGCCATGGACCCGCGCGCACCGAAAGTGCTGGACGTTGCCCGGCGCGAGGGCGTGTTCGGCGCCTACTGCCGGTTCGGGATGGCGATCGAGGCGGCGATCGGACGCGCGCGCAGAGGCAAAACCGTGCCGATGAATGTCGACGGCGTCAGCGCGGTGGTGGCGCTCGATCTCGGCTTCGACTGGCGAGCGACGCGGATGTTCCTGATCACGCCGCGCACGGTGAGCTTCGGCGCACACTTTCTCGAGGAACAATCGCAGGACACAACCTGGCGGCATCTGCCGGCCGAGCAGATCACGTATACGGGTAAGGAGCCGGCGAAGTCCGGCACCTGAGCCGCCAAACGGAACCCACGCATGCCCCTGATCGATCCCCGCCATATCCGCTTCGTGCTCGACGATGTGCTTGGTCTGGCCAATGTGCTGGAGTTGCCGGCGTTCTCGGCGCATGACCGCGCTGGCGCCGAGCAGATCCTCGAGGCCGCCGAGAAACTGGCGCTCGGCGAACTGCTGCCCTCCTACGCCTTGCTCGACGCGAACGAACCGCGCATGGAAAACGGCCGCGTCATGCTGCCGCCCGAGACGGGTCAGGCGCTCGCCAGGCTCGCCGAAGCCGGCATCTTCGGCATGACAGCAGATGCCGAGCACGGCGGCCTCGGCCTGCCGCGCACAGTCGCCAATGCCGCGTTCCTCTGGCTGCAGGCGGCCAACATTTCGGTCGCCAACTACGCCATGCTGACGATGAGCGCGGCGGAATTGTTGTCGCAACACGGCACACCCGAGCAGCAGCGCCGCTATATGGCGCCAATGCTGGAAGGCCGCTTCTTCGGCACCATGGCGCTGTCGGAGCCGCAGGCGGGTTCCTCGCTCGGCGACATCACCACGACGGCGCGGCCCCGACCTGACGGCACTTACGCGCTCACCGGCACCAAGATGTGGATCTCGGGCGGCGAGCACGACATGGCCGAGAACATCGTGCATCTGATGCTCGCCCGCATCGAGGGCGCGGCCAAGGGCGTCAAGGGTATCTCGCTGTTCATCGTGCCGCGAAAACGCATCGACGCGACCGGTTGCGAGTGGGCAACTGAAGGTCGACAAAAAGCCGGAAACCCGGGCGTGTGGAACAACGTCGCACTTGCCGGGCTCAACCACAAGATGGGCCAGCGCGGCACGGTCAACACGGTGCTGAACGTCGGCGAGGGCGGCGACACGATCGGCGAGATCGTCGGCGGGCCGGGCCAGGGCCTCGCCTGCATGTTCACGATGATGAATGAAGCCCGCATCGGCGTTTCCATGGGCGCTGTGGCGCATGCCAGCGCCGGTTTCCAGCATTCGTTGGCCTACGCCCGCGAGCGTTGCCAGGGCCGCCACCCCGACAACAAGGATCCAGCCTCGCCACAAGTGCCGCTGATCGAGCACGCCGACGTCAGGCGGATGCTGTTGCAACAGAAGGCGGCAGCAGAAGGTGGTATCGCGCTTGCCTTGTACCTCGCCAAACTCGCGGACCTGAAGAAGGCAGCCATCTCACCGATCGACCGCGAGGAAGCTGGCCTGCTGCTCGACATCCTGACGCCCGTGTTCAAGGCCTGGGTGTCGGATGAATGTCTGACCGCCAACACCAACGCCATGCAGGTGCTGGGCGGAGCGGGCTATGTGCGCGATCATCCGCTGGAGCAGCACTACCGTGACAACCGGCTGAACCCGATCCACGAGGGCACCAACGGCATCCAGGCGCTGGACCTTCTCGGCCGCAAAGCCGTGATGCAGGACGGCCGCGCCATGCGTCTGCTCCTCGACCATATGGAAGCAGCATTTGCATCGCCCGCGCTGCTCGACGGCCTCATGCGACAGCGGATGGCAAACCTCTTCCTGCACATCAAGGCGGCGCTTCAATCATTGGCTTCGGTCCGCCAATCCTTCGGCAGCCGGCACGAAATGGCACTTGCGCCGGATTTCATGGAACTGGTCGGCTGCACCGTTTTCGCCTGGATCTGGGCAGTTCAGGCCGACGGCGCCAAACGCCTGCATCTCACGCCCGACGCGTCGCCAGTAGAGACGGCATTCATCGAGGGGATCGTCGCGACCGCCGGCTATGTCATGGAGCACATCCCGCCCCGCGCCATTGCCGCTGCCGAGCGGATTCAGGCGGCAAATCCATCTGCTTTCCACATGCGCGACGAATGGTTCGGCTCAATCTCATGATTTCGCCCCAATCCCGCCGGATAGGCCCCGCATTCAATACATTCGAGACAATCCAGAGGACCGACGGTGAGCCAGGCGCCAAAACCGACAGAGTCACCTACGCAATTGATGCTCGTGCTCGAGGCGGGTGCAGGCGCTGCCGAACGGCTGGCGGCCGCGCTGCGCTCGGCCCCCATCGCGTCCGTGGTCGTCGAACCAGCCGGTGGCCGTACGCTCGATGCCGCGACTGCCGCTCCGCTCGTTGCTGCCATCCAGAAGGCCAACGCCGCCGCGTTGATCTCAGGCGACGCGCTCCTTGCTCGAACGCTTACGGCCGACGGTGTGCATCTTCCATCCGGGGACACGCTGGACGCCGTATACGGCGATGCCCGCGAGACGCTGGGCAACCGCTTCGTCGTCGGCATCGATGCGGGCGCATCGCGCCACGACGCCATGTCGATGGGGGAAGCCGGCGCCGAGTACATCGGCTTTGGCCTCCCGAACGTCGCGGCAACCGCCGCTGCCCGGATGCGCGAGTCGGCATCCGAAGGGCAAAGCAAGACCGCCATCGAGGAACGCCTCGACCTGATCGCCTGGTGGGCCGAGGTCTTCGAGGTGCCCTGCGTCGCCTTCGATGTCACCACGACCGATGAGGCACGCGCACTTGCCGAGGCCGGCGCCGACTTCATCGCCATACGGATTGCCGCTGCTGAAACGCCGGCCTCGACACAAGATACCGTTCGCGCCTTCAGCAAGGCGATCGCGTCCGCCGAGCGCGCGGCGCAAGGTTGAAGGGGCAAGCGATGAGCCATGTCGAATTCAGCAGCCGCGCGCAACGTATGCTGGTGCGCAATTTAGCCATCGCCACGGTGCTCGCGGTCAGCACGCCTGCGATGGCGCAATCCGGCTGGCAGCAGCGTGCCGAGCCGGGTACCGAGAAGGCAGAAAAGAGACCGCAACCGAAATCCGGCCAAGCCGCCGGCGCCAAGGTCAAGAGCCAGCCCGTCGAGCCTTCGACGGCGCCCGCAACCGCCTTGCCGGGTTCGCAACCGACGTTGAAACCGAGCATCGCGGTGCCGCTCGGCGCGTCCACAGCCCCTGCCAGCAGCACGTTCGCCAAGGGTGCGGCCGGCACCGATCCAGCCTATGAAGCCTTTGATCAGGGCCAATACCTGACAGCATTGACACTCGCTGAGAAGCTGGCCGCAGCCGGTGACCCGCAGGCGCACACATTGATCGGTCGCATCCATGCCGAAGGGCTCGGCGTGCCGCAGTCCGCGGCGATGGCCGCACAGTGGTATGCCAAGGCCGTCGAACTCGGCGACATCGAGGCGGCGTTTGCCCTGGGTACGCTGCATGCGAGGGGCAAGGCCGAGAACGGCGCCGGGCTCGAGCGGAACTACGCCGAAGCGGCGCGCCTGTTCGAGATCGCCGCTGCCAAGGAGCATGCGCTCGCCAACTACAGTCTCGGCCTCCTGTTCCTGCGCGGCCAGGGGAAGGGCGAAAACCCGCATCGCGCCTTTGCCCACATCCGCTATGCCGCCTGGAAGGGCATCGTCGCCGCGCAGTACGATCTCGGCACCATGTTTGCGACCGGCACCGGCACCGATCCAAACGCGTTCGAGGCGGCCCGCTGGGTCGAGAAGGCCGCCAAGGCAGGCCATGCCGAAGCCGAGATCGAGTACGCAGTCATCCTGTTCAAGGTCGATGCCCCGCCCGAGAACCCGAATTCCAAGGAAATCCAGCTGCAGGCCGAAAAGCGCGGTGCAGCCCTGTTCCGGTCGGCCGCGGACAAGGGGTATCCGGTTGCCCAGAACCGTCTCGCGCGCTGCTACTCGCAGGGCAAGGGCGTCGAGAAAAGCTCTATTGAATCCGCCAAATGGCATCTGATCGCCAAGGCCGGCGGCGTCGAGGACGAGGTTCTGGAAGACCTCTATAAAAAGCTCGCCAAGCCCGATAAGCTGAAGGCCGAGAAGGCGGCCGACGATTGGCGCGATAAATCGCAGATCCAGTAAAGGCCGCCTCGCAATTGCAGCGCAGGAGACTTCCCCGTGATCTACATGGTCGAAATGGATTTCCGCGAGACCGCACGCGAGCACGATTGGCACACGTGGTACCTGATGCACACCACGCAGCTGGTGCGCAATGTGCCGGGCTTCACGGCAACACAGCGCTTCCGTTGCCTGACGCCCTCCAAGTCACCTTGGCTGGCGCTGCACGAGGTCACCGGACCTGATGTTTTCGAGAGCAAGGAATACAAGGCCAACGGCGGGCCGGCCTCTACCGGCGAATGGCGTGATCTGCACACCAACTGGTATCGCAACGTCTTCAGCGGCTGGGACCGGACACCTGACGTGCAGCTCGACCAGCATCTGCTTGTCGCCGAGGGCAACGCCAAGCTGCCGTCAGAAACCAGCGGCTCGACGATGACTTGGGGCAAGAGCGTCGGACTCGACAAGACAACCGAGCGTCGTGGCCTGCGCGTCGTCGATCACGGCATGCTGAAGGCGTCGATGTTCGGCATCGACGGCCTGCGCATCTTCAAGCCGATCACACC
>JANLQP010000052.1:0-2450 GCA_031367895.1 Hyphomicrobiales bacterium | reverse complement strand
GCGAGATCGACAGGCCGGAGCCGAGGATCTTGGTCTTGAGGCCGGCGATGTCCTGCGCGTCGATCATCGTGTGTTCGACGGCTGGGACGGGATCCTGCCAAATCAGCGTTTCCTTTGGAACGAGTGCGCCGAGGTAGCGCGCACGGGGGCCCATGTCGCGATGCGTCAACTTGTACCAGGCGCGGGCAAAGGCGTCCGCGAACTGGTCGGGGTTCTTGTGGTAACGCCGCGAGATCGGCTCGTAGATCGGATCGAAGCGCAGCGACATGTCCGCCGTTGTCATCATCGGGCGGTGCTTCTTCGAGGGGTCGTGGGCGTCCACGACCATGTCCTTCTCGGCGCAATTCTTAGGGTGCCATTGGTGCGCGCCGGCCGGGCTCTTCGACAGTTCCCAGTCGTAACCGAAGAGGACGTTGAAGTAGCCGTTGTCCCACTTGGTCGGGTTGGGCTTCCAAGCGCCTTCGATGCCGCTGGTGATCGTGTGGCCACCCTTGCCGCTACCGAAGCTGTTCTTCCAGCCGAAGCCTTGCTCTTCGATGCCGGCGCCTTCGGGCTCACGCCCGACATGCGACTCAAGACCGGCGCCGTGCGCCTTGCCGAAGGTGTGGCCACCGGCGACCAGCGCGACCGTCTCCTCATCGTTCATCGCCATGCGCGCGAATGTCTCGCGGACGTCGCGTCCCGAGGCCACTGGATCAGGATTGCCGTTCGGCCCCTGCGGATTGACGTAGATGAGGCCCATCTGCACGGCGCCGAGCGGGTTCTCGAGTTGACGGTCGCCGGTGTAGCGCTTGTCGCCGAGCCACGTTGCTTCTGAACCCCAGTAGATATCCTCGGGCTCCCAGACGTCCGCGCGCCCGCCGCCGAACCCGAAGGTCTTGAAACCCATCGAATCCAGCGCGACGTTGCCGGCGAGCACCATCAGGTCCGCCCAGGAGAGTTTGCGGCCGTATTTCTGCTTGACCGGCCAGAGCAGGCGGCGCGCCTTGTCGAGATTGCCGTTGTCCGGCCAGCTGTTGAGGGGCGCAAACCGCTGCGTGCCGGCGCCGGCGCCGCCGCGACCATCGGCGATGCGGTATGTTCCTGCGGCATGCCACGTCATGCGGATGAAGAGCGGGCCATAGTGGCCATAGTCAGCGGGCCACCAATCCTGCGATTCCGTCATCAGTGCATGCAGATCCTTGAGCACGGCATTGAGGTCGAGGGTCTTGAACTCGCGGGCGTAGTCGAACCCCTTGCCCATCGGATCGATCAGTGGTGAGTTCTGGTTGAGGATCGAAAGGTTCAGCTGGTTCGGCCACCAGTCGCGGTTCGACCTGGTTCCAACTACCGCGGAAGCAGCTTGAGCACCGGAAAACGGACATTTCGCTTCGTCGGCCATCATTTATCTCCTGTCGTTGATTGTCTGGCTTTACCGCGCTCGGCATTCGGCCACACGAAGCTCGCCGGCGACCGTCGAGAGCGCAACAACCTGATGCTATCGAGACGGCGCCATTCGATCGCCTTTCGGGGCAATCAGGCGCCGCGCGGAGTGAGGTGCGTAAGCTAGCCTCTGGACGGGAGGCCATGCAACGGGGAACTGGCGGCGGGAACCGGCAGCGCAATCGTGCGACGCAGACCTGGGATGCTCAATCGAGCGCGACG
Organism: Hyphomicrobiales bacterium; assembly: GCA_031367895.1. Taxonomy (GTDB): domain Bacteria; phylum Pseudomonadota; class Alphaproteobacteria; order Rhizobiales; family Hyphomicrobiaceae. Next base: position 806 of record JANLQP010000052.1, on the reverse strand, counting down.
GGCACTGACAGGAAGCCACGGAACCGCGCGCGGCCGCCGCGTTTCGGCTTGCCAGCCAGCCGGTAGTCGGGGAAGCGCTGCACAAACCGCGCAATGGCGGTCTGGCCCTCGAGCCGGGCGACGTTCATGCCGATGCACTGGTGCGGGCCGGAGCCGAACGCCAGATGCCGGTTGTGTTGACGTGCGATGTCCAGCCGGTCGGGCATCGGGAAGCGCGCAGGATCGCGGTTGGCGGCGCCGATCAGCAGCGTGATCGAGGTGCCGGCCGCAATCTCGACGCCGCCGATCGTGACCGCGCGCGTCGTTATGCGGTTGCCGAGTTGGTTCGAGGATTCGAAGCGCAGGAACTCCTCCACCGCCGACTTGATCAAGCCGGGGTCGGCAATGAGGCGCGCTTTCTGGTCCGGCCATTCGGTGAGCGCGACCAGACCATTGCCGATCAGATTCGTCGTCGTCTCGTGGCCGGCATTGAGGATGAAGATGCAGTTCTGATACAACTCGTGCTCGCTGAGGCGTGCGCCATAGTTGTTTGGCGCTTCGGTTGCCCACTTCGCAAGCGCGCCGGCTTCACCCTGGATGAGGCGCGTCAGCACGTCTTTCTCGGGATCTCCAGGATTCCGGCGCCGGCGCGCAATCAGCGTTTCGAGGTAGGCGACGAAGCCGTTGACCGCGGCGTTGCCGGCCGCCAATTGGTCCGCCGTCGGTACCGGCTCCAGCGCGCCGAGGATCGCCAGCGACCAGGCGCGCAACGGGCCACGTTCGTCGCGGGGCACAGCCAGCATGTTGCCGATCACCTCGACCGGGAT